>JAYUPO010000583.1:0-5883 GCA_043760085.1 Burkholderiales bacterium | reverse complement strand
CGACCTCGAGCACGACTGACACCCGGTTGACATTGACGGCCAGTTGGAAATCGATCGGATCGCCGCTTTGCAGGGTCGCCCTTACAACCAGCTTGGTCGTCGTCTCCAGGTCTGCTGCATTGGGCGTCCAACTCAGTTTGCCGTCCAGCGCGATCGTGGGCGTCGCGCCTCCAACTGTTGGGTTGAAGACCGACAACGCCGTGATCCGGTTCCTGGAGTCATTCGGCACGATGCCCACCAGGTTCTCGTAGACCTGGCCCACGATCGCGGTGCCCATCAACGGTTTAGCCACCGCGGCGCCGGCGGTTATCGGTGTTTCGGCGCTGGCCGGCGGCGGCTCGGCCGCCTTGTCGCCGGGGCCGCCCCCGCAGCCTGAGATCAACGCTCCAAGCACGATGCCAAGTATCAGGAAATGGTGCTTCATTGCAGTCCTCGTAGGCCTTGACTTGAGTATTGCACCGCATGACAGTGATGTTCGACCGACGCACGGAAATTCTTCACCGCGGTGGGGCCATGAAAGAAGCCGCCCGAAGGCGGCTCTTTCTACACTGGAAAGTGACCCATCAAACCCCGGAGCGTGGCCCAACGGATGAGCGTACAGGCACGTGTTTGGGGCTGGCATTGAAGATGCCTGCTGCGATATCCAACCCCAACGGAACGCCGCCCACATTTTGCAGAAGATCGGGTTCGCCTTTGTGACCCAGCGCAAAGGCGTCGTACGACCAATGCACTCCGAGGTAGATGCGGCTGAAGCCGTTTTCTTCGATCATCTGCATCAGGCCACCACTGCCGAAACTCCTTTCGTGGCGCGGGCGCACGACGCCGCGGTTGTCTTGGGTGGAGCCGTTGCACTCGTCTGAAACAAAGTGGTGCCCAGCGAAAAGATCGTCAGGCTCCGTCTTGCCGATGCTTGGGTTGTAGAACAGCCGCGTGACGTGAAACGCAGCCGCGCCGAAGGTGGCATGGCCCGAAGGGTAGGCCGGGAAGTTTGGCGTGAAGTTCGCCTTGGTTCTGTCGTTGCTGGCCGGCGCACCCAGCGGCAACCAGTTGGGGTCGCAATCGTCACTGATGTCGCTTTTGGCCACAGCCGCAGGGCCCATCGATGTGTCGTGCTCGCGCACCCCGACGACGGGGCGCCACAGGTTGTGCAGGTATTTCTGATCCCAGGCCAGGATGCCGGCGTCACCCATGGCCGCGTTGACCAGCGCAAACAAGCGTGCGTTGTCGTCGGCAGTGTTGTTCCTGTTGATCGCAATCTCACGCACGATCTGGTTGTAAAGGCGCGGTGGCGTGCCCAAGCCTTTGGCGCCGTCATAGGCCCAGTAGATGCCCACCAACGACTCGTCCACACTGCGGCGCGATACGTCTGCGGGGCCGGGCGTTCCAACAAGCTCTGGCGCAATGCCTTTGACGCGCACCTGACGCAGCGCGCTCAGGTACAGCGCGTCGCCCAGGGCGGGTGGCGGCGACAGCTCGTAGCGCATCGGGGCGGCAAACAAGCGCGAACGTGCGCCATAAAACGGGGCGTGTGCACCCTGCCCGGGGTTCGCCGGATCGGGCCGGTGCGCGCCGCGAGCGGTAGAGTAGACATAGCCTTGCGATGAGGCCGAGGGATCGGTCGCGCGGTCCGCCAGATGTGCCGCTGCCACCGCGCGACCATAGGCCACCGACTCCTCGGCGGCGACGCCGCCCACGCCCGACAGGCCCAAGGCAATGTCAGTGAACGCGGCTTTGTTCGGATACAGCGCCCTGAGCACCGTGTGCATGGCCCCCGCCACGGCCGCGTCTGCGCGCAGAACCGGCGGTCTGCCTGCGGGCCAGGGCAGATAGGCCGGCAGCTCCGGCGTACTCGCTGCACAGGCGTGGGCGTCGTACATCGCAAGGTGCGCAATGGCCAGTGCGCGCGAGCTGAGCGTTGGGCCGCCCTGTTCGGCCATGCCGTCTCCGCCCGCTTCAGCGGGGGTGAAGTCACGGCGATTCAGTTCAAGTGCGACGCCGTTCCAGTAAAGGATGTGATCCATGGGACTCTCTGCAGCAGCCTGATAAGTGGGAGTTCCTTGTCGCGCACCGCCACTTGTGCATGACAGCATTCAGCGGGCCAAGAGAGCTGCCAAATGCTTGCAGGCGATGTCAAGCGAGATGGCGGTCACCATCGTGTGGTTTCAAAGTGTCCGGCGCATCCGCACGTTTGATGAGAACGTGCACCACCAGTCACGTTTTTCATCTGCTCTATGGAAGAGCATGTCACTTTGAACGGGGCAACGCCTGGCGACTATGGCAGTGCCGAAACGCGCTCTGTTATCAGCCATCGCTTTCATTTGTATCGCAACCTCTGCGCCGCAGCACTAGCCGCCACCGTCCCTGAGCCTTGCCTTCAGCGCTTGCGCAATTCCGCGCGCAACGCCTGCCCAATTTCGGGCTTGTGCGCAAACGGATCAGTCGGGTTGCGGCCCATCACCACGTCTTCCATGCGCACCTGCACCGAGGCCAGCGCCTGTGGGTGGCTGTAGATGTAGAAGCGCTTTTCGCGCAGCGCTTCAAACACCTTGGCGGCCATTTGCGTGGCGGTGAATTTGCCGCTGCCCACGGCCTTGTCGCTGTTGGCCTGGCCGATGAGCTGGCTGCGCGTGGGCGGTGCTTCATTGGCCATTTCGCCCGGGCGGTTGCGCGCGCTCTTGGTGATGCCGGTGGGCACGAAGAAGGGGCACAGCACCGAAGCGGTGACTTGGTCGCTCACCAAACTCAGGTCTTGATACAACGTCTCGCTCAGTGCCACCACCGCATGTTTTGAAACGTTATACACGCCCATGTTGGGCGGGTTGAGCAAGCCGGCCATGGAAGCGGTGTTGACGATGTGGCCTTCGTATTGCGGGTCGCTTTCGGCCGCCGCCAGCATCATCGGCGTGAACACGCGCACGCCGTGGGCCACGCCCATCAGGTTGACGCCGATCACCCACTCCCAGTCTTTTAGCGTGTTCTCCCAGATCAGCCCGCCCGCGCCGACACCGGCGTTGTTGAACACAAAGTGCGGCGCACCGAACCGGGCCAGCGTGGCCGCGCCCAAGGCTTCCACCTGCGCGGCGCTGGACACATCCACGCGCTGCGCCAACACGGCGGCGCCGGCGGCCTTCAACTCGGCTGCCGCGGCGTCGAGCGCGTCTTGCTGCACATCGGCCAGCACCAGGTTCATGCCTTCACGCGCGGCGATGCGCGCCACTTCCAGGCCGAAGCCCGAGGCGGCGCCGGTGATGACCGCGGTCCGGCCCTTGAAGCTGTTCATGCTGTTGTCTCCTTCTTGATTTGAAAACCGATGCGCGGAAAGTGCACATGCACACGGCCTGCGCGCACATCGGTGCGCTCAAGCACGCTTTCATGCGCGCTGATGCCCACCAGCGTGCCGGCCACCGGGTCGGCGCCGTAGTCTTGCGCATTCACACTCACGGCGGCGCCGGGCTCGAAGCCATAGCTCTTGTCGAACTCACACGGTGCGAACTCACGGCTGGCAGCGGCCAGGGCGATGGCCTCGGTGCTGCTCAGGGGCAGCGCGCTGCCTTCGCCGAACGCCAACACGCGATCGGCCCAGGCCAGTAATTTGGGATACGGCGCCAAGGCCGCCACACCGGC
This sequence comes from Burkholderiales bacterium, assembly GCA_043760085.1. Classification (GTDB taxonomy): domain Bacteria; phylum Pseudomonadota; class Gammaproteobacteria; order Burkholderiales; family Burkholderiaceae_C; genus Rubrivivax. The sequence goes on along the minus strand of JAYUPO010000583.1, from coordinate 2,259 downwards.
CGGCGCACGGCGCATGAACCAGACGGATTGTTCGGCACTGAAGTCGGCAATGCTGGGCTGCGCACCCATCAGGAAGGTGCGGCCATCGGCCAGTTGCGCCTCGATCCAGCCGAGGTAATGGGCCACGATGGCTGCGCCGTCATGCGGTGCGTTGCGGCGCATGCCTTGGGTGAGCGCGGCGCGGTCGGCGCCAAAGGCTTGCAGGAACTCAGGCGTGCTGTTGGGAAAGTAGTGCTGCACCCCGCCGGTGGCGATGGCGCGCGGCACGGCGGCCCAGAACAGCGCCGTATCGGCCCACTGCGCCACCATGTGCATCGCACCGCCTGCACTGGCCGGGTACAAGCTGGGCTCGGGTACTAACTGTTCAAGTAAGCGGCACGTGCGCGCTGAATCGCAATAGATGTCGGCCCCGACCTGCATGAACGGCGTGCGCCGATAGCCGCCGGTGAGCGCCACCACATCGGGCTTGGGGTTCATCACCGGCACGGTGACGCTGCGCCAGTTCATGCGCTTGAAGCCCAGCACGCCGCGCACCTTGTGTGCGAAGGGCGACGTGTCGTAGTGGTGCAGGATCAGCTCGGCCATGGTCAACCTTCCGCGGGCAGTGCCCGCTGCAACAAGGCATCGAATTCGGTGTCAGCCCCCAGCAGCCCGAAGACATCGGCCGCGGCGTCGAGCCGGCTGGCGCAAAAGGCCTGGAATACAAAACCCGGGCTGGCCTGGTGCAGCAAGGCGGCTTGCAGCACCAATGCCACTTCGCGCGCCAGGCCACGCGCCTGCGCTTCCTCAACACCACCCTCCAACGCCCGGGCCACGCGCGCGCAAGCGCGGTCGAACGCCGGGTGCGCGCCGCGCGCGGGTGCGGCTTCCTGCAGCAGCGCCTGCGCCACCGGGCCGCTGCGCAAGGCGCGGAGCAGGTCGATGGCCATGATGTTGCCGGCACCTTCCCAAATGCTGTTCAACGGCATTTCGCGGTAGATGCGCGCCATCAAGCCTTCGCCCTGCGCTTCCACATAGCCATTGCCGCCCAGGCATTCCATGGCCTCCTGCGCATAGTGGCTGCCACGTTTGCAGACCCAGAACTTGGCAATGGGGGTGAGCACGCGGCGGATCAACGCCTCATGCCCGGTGGCATCGTGGCCATGCTCGCAGCGGTCTACCGCCGCGGCCAGGCGCAGCGCCAGCAAGGTGGCGGCTTCGCTTTCCAGCGCCAGGTCGGCCAGCACGTTCTTCATCAGGGGCTGCCCGGCCAGCGGCTTGCCGAAGGCCTGGCGCTGGCGCGCATGGTGCAACGCCAGCGTGAGCGCCTGGCGCATCAGGCCTGCCGTGCCCAGCGCACAGTCGAGCCGAGTCATCGCACCCATGGCCAGGATCTGCGGCACACCGCGGCCTTCCTCGCCCAGCAGCCAGGCGGTGGCGCCTTCGAACTCGACTTCGCTGCTGGCGTTGGCCTGGTTGCCCAGCTTGTGCTTGAGGCGCTGGATGGCCACGGCATTGGTGGCGCCGCCCGGCAGGATGCGCGGCAGGAACAGGCAGCTCAGGCCGCTGGGCGTTTGCGCCAGGATCAGGAAGGCGTCGCACATCGGCGCCGACATGAACCACTTGTGGCCGGTCACCGTGAAACGCTGGCCCCAGTCATCGCTTCCGTTAGCCACGGCACGGGTGGTGTTGGCGCGAACGTCGGAGCCGCCCTGCTTTTCGGTCATGCCCATGCCCATGGTCAGGCCGGCTTTTTGATCGAAGGGCAGAAAGCGCGCGTCGTATTGCGCGCTGGCCAGGCCGCCGGCCCAGGCCTGGTGGACGGCCGCATTGGCGCGCAGCGCCGGCATCACGGCATAGGTCATCGACACCGGGCACAGCACCGAGGGCTCCAGCTCGGTGAAGAGCATGAACGCCGCGGCGCGTTCGATGTGGCCGCCGGCACCCGCCAACCAGGGCGCGCCATGCAGGCCGTGGCGCAGGGCGCTGGCCATCAGCACGTGGTAGCTGGGGTGGAATTCGACTTGATCCAGGCGATGGCCAAAACGGTCGTGGCTGCGCAGCTCGGGGCTGTGCCAGTTGGCCAGGCGGGCATGTTCCTGCATGCCTGCACTGCCCAGCTCGCTGCCCAGGCCGTTCAGGCGGGCGCGGTTCAAGTCGGGGTGCAGCCAGGCCAGGGCGTCTTGCAACGGCCGGTTCAGCGCAAACAGGTTGGCGCCGGCCAGCGGCGTGCTTTGGTTGGTGACTTCATGGGTGGCTGTCATGCGGCCTCCACAACAT
>JAYUPO010000582.1:0-2393 GCA_043760085.1 Burkholderiales bacterium | reverse complement strand
ATGGCCGCGGCGCTGGCACGCGACGCACCCGCCGCCATGGCGTGCGCGCGCACGATGCCGGCGCCGGGCGGGTAGGTGACGATCAACCGCGCCTGAGTGGGCTGCGGTGCGGCCGCGGCGCGTACTCGGGTGATTTCGGCCTGGGCAAATGGCGCCGGGGCCAGGCTTGCGCAAAGGAGTGCCAGCGCGGGCAGGAAGGTGCGTGCATTCATGCACACCAGTTTAGGCGCGCCGTGTAAATCGTCACACCCCGCGCACCGGGGCAAGTGTGTCAAGCCGTTCAGCCCGCCGGCAGGCCGTGCACTTTCACGGCTCCGGTCGGCGCCTACTTGGCGATGACGCGCACCATTTCGAGCACCTTGTTCGAGTAGCCCCACTCGTTGTCGTACCAGGCCACCACCTTCACGAAGGTGCTATCGAGCGCGATGCTGGCGTCGGCGTCGAACACGCTGGTGCAGACTTCACCGCGGAAGTCGGTGGCCACCACCTTGTCTTCGGTGTAGGCCAGCACGCCCTTCATGGCGCCCTGGCTGGCCGCCTTCATCGCCGCGCAGATTTCGGCAAACGTGGCCGGGCGCTCCAGCTCGGCAGTCAAGTCCACCACCGAAACGTCGCTGGTCGGCACGCGAAACGCCATGCCGGTGAGCTTCTTGTTCAGCTCGGGGATCACCACGCCCACCGCCTTGGCCGCGCCGGTTGAGCTGGGGATGATGTTTTCCAGGATGCCGCGGCCGCCGCGCCAGTCTTTGTTGCTCGGCCCGTCCACCGTTTTTTGCGTGGCGGTGGCGGCGTGCACGGTGGTCATCAGCCCGCGCTTGATGCCCCAGTTGTCGTGCAGCACCTTGGCCACCGGGGCCAGGCAGTTGGTGGTGCAACTGGCGTTGCTGATGATGGCCTGGCCGGCGTAGGTTTGGTCGTTGACGCCGAACACGAACATCGGCGTGTCGTCTTTCGACGGCGCGGTCATCACCACCTTCTTCGCCCCGGCATCGATGTGCTTTTGCGCCGTGGCTTTGTCAAGGAACAGGCCGGTGGCTTCCACCACCACGGTGGCGCCCACCTCGCCCCACTTCAGCGCCGCCGGGTCGCGCTCGGCGGTGAGGCGGATGCGCTGGCCGTTGACAACGAGCGTGCCGCCGTCGATGGCCACCTCACCTTCGAAGCGGCCATGCACGCTGTCGTACTTCAGCATGTAGGCCAGGTAGTCGGGTTCGAGCAAATCATTGATGCCGACAACTTGAATGTCTTTGTGGTTGGCGATGGCGGCACGAAACACCATGCGCCCGATGCGGCCGAAGCCGTTGATGCCGATTTTGATGGTCATGTCACTACTCCTTGGTTGACAAATCATTTGGGCCCGTTGAGGCTTTCAGGCGTGCAGGGCGGGCGGCGCTGGAGTTGAATTCGACCAGCTTGTCCCAGCTAATGTCACCCGCATCGCTGATGAAGTTCAGCATGAATTCCTTGAGCATCAAGCGGTGCTTGCGATCAAACGCCTCCATGTACTGCTGGGCGTGGCTTGCGGCAAAGGCGCTCATTTCACGAGAGATTCGCAGATAGAAATCGGCTTCTCCTGTGAGCAACTCCCAAAAGGCCTGGCCGGCCAATTTTTCCTGCACGGTAACGTTTCGCATTACCTTGCGTCCATAGCCATAACCCACGATTGGGCGGAACATCTTGCCCAGCTTTTTCATTCGCCCTTGCAGAGCGGCAAACTCGCCAGCCTGGCCCTTTTCGCTTTGCGCATTGAAGATGTTGGTTCCTGACTTCACCGAGATCGCCAGGTACTCGGTAGCGGTCTCGATGGCGATGTCTTGCCCTGCGCCGGCACCCACTGTCACCATGCGGTTGCCGGGTGCCGATCGGGCCGCGAACATGGCCATCGGCTCAAAAAAGTCATTGCCGAAGATCGTCTCGTCGGAGCTGGACACGCGCGCCATGAGCATCTGCTTCAATAGGCTCGATGGATTGCCTTCACCGAGGGCCCGATACAAATACGGGTTCTTGGCCAACAGCTTTGTCAATGTCAGCGCGTCCAATGCTGCGAATCGCTTGCCGTAAAGCACCTGCAGCAGCCGCCCAACTTCCGTTTGCAGAACATCAGCATCAATCATCGCTGACCTCTGGCGCGCCAAACTGCATGAAGCGGTGCACCGAGGTGCCACGCATCCTGCGCACATGAATGGTCGAGTCTCTTTGCGCCACCGAACGCAGCATTTGGCCCAATGCTCGGCCCAACGGCACAGGCACGGCGTTGCCAATCTGTCGGTAGGCATCGGCCGCGCGGCCTTGAAACTGCCAGGTATCAGGAAAGGCCTGGATGCGCGCGTATTCGCGTACCGAGAGCGTTCTCAATTCGGTGGGGTGGCACAGCATCGTGGCCTTCTGGTTCG
>JAYUPO010000581.1:0-2406 GCA_043760085.1 Burkholderiales bacterium | reverse complement strand
GTCGAGCAATTGCGCCAGGCCGGGCAGGCGCAGCACATCGCGCACCACGCAGCGCACCAGCGCGCGGGCCAGGTGGTTGCCCAGGCACCAGTGCGCTGCGCCGATGTCTTGCCCGCCAAAGACCAGCGGGTCTTCGGGCCACTGCTTGGGCTGATAGGGGCACACGCCGGGGCTGGCGCGCGTGCCCGCACCCATGGCCAGGATGCATTCCTGGCCAGCGTTCACCACACGCCCCGACGGCAGCCGCGTGCGCAGCACCGCGCGGCGTGGCAAGAAGGCCGCGGGCGGGTTGCGGCTGAGCGCGGCGCGCATGGCAGCGTCGACAAACTGCTCGCGCTTCGCTTCGTCCAGCCCGGCGAAGCTTGACCAGGTGCTGGCATCGTGGTTGAAGACATGGTCGACCGTGATGCACACGCTGGCCTGGATGTTGCCCATGATCCCGGCCATGGCGCCGACCACCACCACCGCCATCTCGTCGCCGCTCAAACCACTGTGCTGGGTGCCCAGGCGCTGCATCACCGGTGTCAGGCCCGACAGGCCGAGCTGCGACAGCGGCTGCACGCCCTTGGGCAACGCGTCGCGCTCGCGCCGCGGGTCGAACGGCCCGCTGGGCAGCACCGGGTAGCGCACCAAATGTTGATAGTCGTTGATCAACTCGGCGCTGCGCGCCAGCAGCCGCGCCATGGCTTCCTTGGCAGCGGGAATGGCCAGCGGCTCGCTGACGAAGTGGCGCCCCAGCATCTGGTAGTTCAAGGCGCGGTAGACCTTGCGCAGCGCGTCTTCCAGCAGTGGCATGTCGCGCGCCGCGTAGCCAAACAGCAGGCTGCACAGGCGCAGCGCCGCGGCTTCGGCCAGCACGGCCAGGTCGAACTGCCGGGCGCCCAGGAAGGCGGCCGCGGCTTGTTGCATGGCCTGCGCGGCGAGTGTGTCGATGAGCAGGGCGTCGCCCGGGCCGGGCAGCGCGGCCACCAGCGCCTGGCGCTGCGCGGCATGCGCGTCACCGGGCGCCAGCGCCAGCATGAACGAGCCCGTGCCCAGCACGCTGTAGGGAATGTTGCTGAAGGCCTGGGTGTCGCGCAGCACGTGCTCGATGTCGGCGCGCTCGGTGATCAGCGCCACCTGGCTGTGGCCCGCCGGGCGCTGCGTGCCAAGGGGTGGGGCGGGGTCGTCTTCAACGTGCGCGCGGCTGGCAAAGACCAGCGCGTGCTGCTGCCCGGCCAGCGCGTCATACAGCGCGCGGCGGTCAGCGTCGTCGCACAACCAGTCGAACAGGATGCGGTTGCTTTCGAAAGCGGCTTGCCGGCCCGGTTGGTATTCGTGGATGTTGAACGGCCTGCGCTGGGTCATGGCAATCCTCCGTGATCTTCTGGGTTATGTCTTTGCCGCCAGTTGCCGCCAGGCGGCTTGCAGCTCGGTGTTGTGCGGCTCATCAGGCAGCTCGGCGAGCCGCTCGCGCAGGCGCTTGCGATCTCTCGCCGCCTGCGCCGGGCCCTGGGCGCTGCACAGCAAGGCCTGCGCGCTGCGCAGCGCGAACATGCGCTTGCCTTGTTGCAGCGCCAGGGCGTGGGCCTGCATGAATGCCCGGCGCGCTATGGCCAGTGCGGCCGACCCGGTTTGGTGCAAGTGGGCCTGGCCGGTCAGGCGCAACACCTCGGCCAGGTGGTACAGCTCGTTGTTCTGGCGCGCCGTGGCTTCAGCTTGCGCCAACAAGCCCAACGCCGCGGCGTGGTCGCCGGCCAGCATCAGGCCTTCGGCCTGCAGCGCCAGGTACAGCGGGCGCGTCACCACCGCGCCGGTGGCCACCCAACTGGCGTAGGCCAGGGCCATTTCGTGCAAGCCGCCGGCCACGTCGCCCAGCGCCGCGCGGCAGCGCCCGCGCATCATGTGGGCGTGTGCGGCCCAGACGGCAAAGCCGCCTTCTTCACAGATGGCGATGGCCTGGTCGGCCTGGCGCAACCCGGCCGCCGCTTCGCCCATGAACAGGTGCAGGCTGGCGGCAAAGCCGTGCGCCTCGCCCTGGCTGAACGGGTGCTTGAGTTCGCCGGCCAGGGCCAGGGCGTGGGCCACGCGCTGCAATGCCAAGGCGACTTCGCCGCGTTCCCACAAGCCCCAGGCCGAATAGCACAGGCACATCACAGCCGGGTCTTGCAGCGTCCCGGGCTTGAACATGGTCGGCTGGTAGCGCTGCAGGCAGCCGTCCATCAGGCTCAGCGCGGTGGGCAGGTCGCCCTGGTGCCAGCGCACGTTGGCGCGCGCCCAGTCGGTTTGAATGGCTTGCAGCACATCGCCCGTGCCGGCGCGTGCGGCTTCATCGGCCAGGGCCAGGGCGCGCGCGAAATCGGCGCGCATGAAGTAGTAGCCCTCCAGGCCCAGGCCGACACGCACGCGCACCGCCGCATCACCCAG
>JAYUPO010000580.1:0-2408 GCA_043760085.1 Burkholderiales bacterium | reverse complement strand
CCACGGCCGCGGAGCGCGAACGCGAATACGCCAAGCGCTGGGCCCAGGGCGGCGTGAACTTCGTGCACTCGTTCAACGACCTGATGGTGAACAAGGCGTCGAACGACACCATTGCCGATTTCGTTCGCGCCCGCATCGGCGCCACGGTGAAAGACCCGCGTGTGGCGGCGCTGCTGATGCCGACCAATCACCCGCTGGGCACCAAGCGCATCTGTGTTGACACCGGCTACTACGAAGCCTTCAACCGGCCCAATGTGGAACTGGTGGATGTGCGCGCCACGCCGATCGAGCGCGTCACGCCCACCGGCATCCGCACCACGACGGGCGAACATGAGCTGGACGCCATCGTGCTGGCCACGGGCTACGACGCGCTGACCGGTGCGCTGGCGCGCATCGACATCCGCGGCCTGGGTGGGCGCACGCTCCAGGACAAATGGGCCGCCGGCCCGCGCACCTACCTGGGCTTGATGACGGCCGGATTCCCCAACCTGTTCATCATCACCGGCCCGGGCAGCCCCTCGGTGCTGGTGAACATGGTGGTGGGCATCGAGCAGCATGTGGAATGGGTGGCGCGCTGCCTGGCACACATGCGCGCTTCTGGGCACACACGCATTGATGCTGAGCGGCAAGCCGAAGACCGCTGGGTGGTGCAGGTGAACGACGCCGCGCACCGCACCTTGTTCCCCTTGGCCGACTCCTGGTTCCTGGGTGCCAACGTTCCAGGTAAGCCAAGGGTGTTCATGCCCTATGTGGCCAAGATCGGCATGTACCGGCGCGAGTGTGATGAGGTGGCGCGGGCGGGGTACGTGGGGTTTGAGTTAACTACCTTGCCCCACGGCACTTGAGCTTGCGGGTCGGGATCAGGCCGGCGGGGCGCGCTGCTGCGCTCATGTCCTGCGGCATTGGCCCTGCCGGGCCGCCCGACGCCCGGCTCGCAAAGACCGCGACTCGGGCAATACGACAACGTGATCCTCGCTACGCAGCGTGAGCCGCGCTCGCTTCGTTACCCAAATAGGCCGCAATCACTGCCGGGTCAGCGCGCACCACGTCAGGTGTGCCCTCAGCAATCTTGACGCCGAAGTCGAGCACCACGATCTTGTCGGAGATGTCCATGATCACCGGGATGTCGTGTTCCACGATCAGGAAGCTCATGCCGTATTCCGATCGGGCGCGCTGGATCAGCGCGGTCATGGCCTGCTTCTCGGGGGCACTCATGCCGGCCATGGGCTCATCCAGCAGCACCAATCGCGCCTTTTGCATCAGCGCGCGGGCAAATTCAACCTGCTTTTGGCGGCCGTAGGGCAGTTCACCAGGCAGCATGTCAGCCGTTTCGGGCAGGCCCAAGAATTCAAGCACCTCGCGTGCCGCAGCCTCGGCGGCACGCTGCTCGGCGCGCGCTTTCGGGCTGCGCAATGCGCCTTGCAGCAGGCCAGAACTACCCTGGCGGTAAGCGCCCACGAGCAGGTTGTCGAGCACGCTCAGGCCGGCGAACAAGGCCAGGTTCTGGAAGGTGCGCGCAATGCCGTGGCGCGACACTTGGTGCGCGGCTTCGGCGGTGATGTCGGTGCCGTCGAAGGCCACCTTGCCGCTGGTGGGCCGGTACATGCCGGTGATGCAGTTGAACATCGTCGTCTTGCCCGCGCCGTTGGGGCCGATGAGCGAGGTGATGCTGCCCGCAGCCATGCTGAACGACACATCGCTGAGTGCGGTGATGCCCTGGAAGCGCATCACCAGGGAAGTCACTTCGAGCAATGGGGTGGTGGTCACGGTGAGGCCTGTCAAGCCGCGCGTTTGGCGCCCAGGTAAGACTCGTGCATCGCGTCACTGGCCGCCACTTCACTGGCCGGGCCTGAGACGACGATGCGGCCGCGGTCGAGCACGTAAGCCGTGCTGGCGAAGGCCAGCGCCAGGCGGGCGTTTTGCTCAACGATCAACATCGACGTGCCCAGCGTTTCGCCCACCACTTTCAGTTGCTTGTAGATGGCCTGCACGATCAACGGCGCCAGGCCGAGCGAGAGCTCATCCACCAACAGCAGGCGCGGCTTGGAGACCAATGCGCGGCCCAGCGCCAGCATCTGCTGCTCGCCACCGGAAAGCCAGCCCGCGGCTTGATCGCGGCGTTCAGCCAAGCGCGGGAAAAGTTCAAACACCGCATCCATGCGCTCGCGCACCTGTGCGCGCGGCAGCATGGCCGCGCCGACGTTGAGGTTGTCTTGCACGCTGAGTTGCTTGAAGATCAAGCGGCCCTCGGGCACCAGGGCCATGCCGTCGCGCACCAGGCGGTGGGCGGGGCGGCCCAGCACGCTGTGGCCGTCGAATTCCACCGCGCCTTGCGCCACATGGCCATGGTGCAAATCAAGCAGGCCCATGATGGCGCGAATGAGCGTGGTCTTGCCCGCGCCGTTGGC
>JAYUPO010000579.1:0-2423 GCA_043760085.1 Burkholderiales bacterium | reverse complement strand
GCGGCGGCTTGCTGCGCGCGGGCGCTGTGGCCAGGCATGAGCAGGACGATGGGTTTGCCGGCAGCGCGGGCCTGCTGCGCCAGTTGCAAAAAGAGCTGTGGCGCGCGCAGTTGCTCGGCATAAACCGCGATGACGCGGGTCTGCGCATCGGCAATGAAGTGAGCCAGCGCGTCTTCAATGCGCACGCCGGCTTCGTTGCCTGTGGAAAGCGCGGTTACAACGGCCAAGCCGCGGCTGCTGAACGCATCGCGCATGTTGGCCGCCATGGCGCCGCTTTGCGCCAGCACGGCAATGCCGGGGCGCTGCTCGCGCGCCGCGGCCTGCAAAGGTTCGAAGGTGAGCGCCACGCCGGCGGCAAAGTTGGTGAAGCCCATGCAATTGGGCCCCAGCAGCAAGATGCCCGCGGCGCGCGCGGCCGCGGCCAACTGCACTTGCCGCGCCTGGCCTTCGGGCCCAGCCTCGGCATAGCCCGATGCGAACAACACCGCGGCATGGCAGCGCCGCGCGGCCAGCTCTTGCAAGGCTTGCGGCACGCCGGCTTCGGGGATGGCGAGCACGGCCACGTCAATGTCTTCAGGCAATTCGAGCGGGCTGGCCACGCACGGGCGGTTGTTGATTTCGGCGCTGCTGCGGCTGACGGGGTGAATGGCACCGCCGTAACCATAACGTTCGAGATTACCCAGCACAAAGCCACCAAAGGAGCGCGCGTCGGCCGAGGCGCCGACGATGGCCACCGAGCGCGGATTGAGCAGCCGCGCCAGCGATTGCGCCGCCATGGGGGACTGGGCATCAACGTTGGGCATGCCCGCAGTCTGGCATGCCACGATTAGCTGATCAATACACCAAAGCGAGCTGATTCAGGGCGGCGGCGCGCCGGTGGAGCTGGCTTCTGGGCCTATTCAATGGCTCACTTTCATAGGTGAAAGTGGTGCGATGGCGAGCAAGACGGGTGGCGCTTCGGCGCACAAACGGGCGCTCATGACATACCCTGATACATACCAATATCAGTTTGTGGCATTCTGAATCCGCGGTTTCCGCCACCACAACGCCATGCCAGCCCTCAAACCCGTACCCCTTTTGCAGGAAGCCGAAGCGCCGGCGCGCATGGGCCGCGCCGCCGATATCCGCATTGCACTGCAAAGCGAAATCGAAAGCGGCCGGCTGCCGCCGGGTTCGGTGCTTGATGAACGCGCGCTTGCGTTGCGCTTCGAGGTTTCGCGCACGCCGGTGCGTGAAGCGCTGCAGCAGTTGGCCGCGCGCGAACTGGTGCGCATCAATCCACGCCAGGGCATCACGGTGGCGGGTTTGAGCATCGCGCGGCTACGTTCCATGTTGGAGGTGATTGCCGAGCTGGAAGGGGTGGCCGCCAAGCTCGCCGCGCGACGGGTTGACGACGCCTTGCGCAGCCAGCTCGATGACGCCCTGGCCCAATGCCACGAGGCCGCCGTGAACGGCGGTGCGGCCGAGTACCGCGTAGCCAATGCGGCGTTCCATGAAGCCATTCACGCCGGCAGCCGCAACCGCGTGCTGGCCGGGCAGATCAGCCAGGCGCGGCGCATGATCCAGCGCTACCGCATCAAGGATTTTCAGAATAAGGCACAGGTCAGCAAGAGCCTGCAAGAGCATCTGAAAGTCGCACGCGCCATTCAAGCCGGTGATGAAGAAGCCGCTGCGCAAGCCATGCTGACGCACCTGCCGGTGGGTTCAACCGGCTTTTCAGAGTTTCTGGCCACCGTGCCGCACAACTTTTTCGAGGCCGAGCCGGCCGGCGCGGAGCAGGCATGAATGCACGAGCACGTTCGCTGCACGTTCCTAACGTTGGACACAAGGCACCCATTCCCTTGGGCGCGCGCGTGGGCAACGTCATTTGTTCGTCGGGCATAGCAGGCAAAGACCCGGCCACCGGTGTGCTGCCGGCCGATGCGGCCGAACAAGCCCGCAACGCCTTCACCAACCTGGCTGCGCTGTTGGCCGTGGGCGGCGCCAGCATGAACGATGTGGTGAAGCTGGCCGTGACCCTGCATGACGACGCCGCGCGCGACGCCGTGAACGCACAGTGGCTGGCAGCCTTTCCCAACCCCGACGACCGCCCGGCCCGCCACATCACGCTGGCGCCCTTGCAGCATGGCATGCTGGTGCAGCTTGAAGTGCTGGCCGTGGTGCAGTCCGGCTGAATCTGAAGGGGCAATGCCATGGCCATGACCCGCGAAGACAACGAGCTGCTCACGCGCGTGCAAGGCGCCGCCCCCATGGGCGCCATGCTGCGCCAGCACTACTGGGTGCCGGCCATTCCAGCCGCCAAGCTCGAAGCCGGCGGGCGGCCGTATCGCGTGCGCTTGCTGGGCACCGACCTGGTGGCCTTTCGCTCGCCCGATGGCACGCTGGGCATCGTGGATGAACGCTGCCCGCACCGGCGCGCCTCG
>JAYUPO010000578.1:0-2429 GCA_043760085.1 Burkholderiales bacterium | reverse complement strand
ATCAAACTGGGCCCCGCTTGCATGGGTCTGGTTGGCCGAAGCGCGTATCCTCGCAACCAGACTGGCGTCGTAGATCATTTCGTCTACACCCTCTCAGGCCACCGGGTGCGCCAGGTCGCGCAGGTGCGTGGGGCCGGCACGGCGCTCGATCTCATCGAACAGCGGCCGCGCCAGGCCCAGGGCGAACAGCGCTTCGGCGGCCACGAACATGGGCCCTGTCAACAGCCCAGTGGCGTCGTCGGCAAAAGCCGGCTTGCGGCCTTCGTAGTAGTGGCCCACGAACTGGATGACCCAGCCCACGACGAACAGTCCAACCCCCCAACCCAGCCAGTGCGCCGTGCTGCCGCCGGCCAACGGGTGCGCCAGCGCGATGAGCACGCCATTCAGCAGGCTCACCGCCGCGCCCAGCATCAAGTGGCCGCGGGTGAGATACCACAGCGTGGTCAGCGCCCAGGCGGCGCCGGCCAGCGTGAAGGCGCCGCTCAGGGGCACGCGCGCCAGCAGCACGCCCACACCCAGCACGATCATCGGCACGCCCAGCATGTGGGTGGTGATGTTGCGGCGGTCGCGGTGGTATTGCGCGTACTGCACCATCAATTCGTTGGCGGGGCGGAACAGGCTGGCCATGGCGGTTGGGCTGCGGGCTGCGATGCGCCAGTTCAGCACGGCGCGGCGGGTTTGTCAAAGCATGCGCAAGCGATGCGCACGCTCATGTCGCACGTTCATGTCAAACGCTCAGCGCGAAATGTCGAGCAGCTCCACCTCGAAGTGCAAGGTGGCATTCGGCGGAACTGCGGCGCCGGCGCCGCGTTCGCCGTAGGCAATGGCGGGCGGGCAAGTGAGCTTGGCCTTGCCGCCCACTTGCATGCGCTGCACGCCTTCGGTCCAGCATTTGATGACACGGTTGAGCGGGAACTGCGCCGGCTGTCCGCGCGAATAGGAGCTGTCGAATTCCTTGCCGTCGGGCAGGGTGCCGCGGTAGTGCACTTTCACGGTTTCTTCGGCCTTGGGGTGGGCGCCTTTGCCTTCGCGCAGGCTGCGGTAGACCAGGCCGCTGGCGGTGACCACGGCGCCGGCTTCGCGCGCGGCAGCGGCGGCAGGGTCTGTGGCGGGCTGGGCCAGGGTGGGGGTGGTGACGAGCAGGTTGCCGCACACGGCAAGGGCGATCATGGCGAGGGTTTTCATAAGCGAGTAGGTGTGTGGAAAGAGCGGCTGCGATGATGCCCGATGTGGCTGCCTCCTAAAATCAAACCATGAGCATCAAAAGCGACAAGTGGATCCGCCGCATGGCCAGCAGCACCGGCATGATCGAACCCTTCGAACCCGGCCAGGTGCGCCACGCGGCAGACGGCCAAAAGATCGTCAGCTACGGCACCAGCAGTTATGGCTACGACGTGCGCTGTGCGCGCGAGTTCAAGGTCTTCACCAACGTGTACAGCACGGTGGTCGACCCCAAGGCCTTTGACGAACGCAGCTTCGTTGACATCGAAGCCGATGTCTGCGTCATCCCACCCAACAGCTTCGCCCTGGCACGCACGGTCGAATACTTTCGCATCCCGCGCAACGTGCTCACCATTTGCGTGGGCAAGAGCACCTATGCACGCTGCGGCATCATCGTCAACGTGACGCCGTTCGAGCCCGAATGGGAAGGCTTTGTGACGCTGGAGTTCAGCAACACCACGCCGCTGCCGGCCAAGATCTACGCTGGCGAAGGCTGCGCGCAAGTGCTGTTCTTTGAAAGCGACGAAGTCTGCGAAACCAGCTACCGCGACCGCGGCGGCAAGTACCAGGGCCAGCGCGGGGTGACGCTGCCCAAGGCCTGAGGCTGAAAGCCGTTCGCTCAGGCCGCAGCCTGGCGGGCGTTGTGCACGCCGAGCTTGGCGTACACATGCGCCAGGTGCTTCTTCACGGTGTTCAGGCTGATGTTGAGCTCACCGGCGATCTGCTTGTTGCTGTGCCCATGGCGCAAGCGCGCCAGCACCTGCGCTTCACGCGCGGTCAACCCCGGCGCGGCAGGGTCTTCATGCCAGGCAGTGCTTGAAGACGGCTGGGCGCCCAACGCGGCAACATAAAGCGCTTGCAGCACCCGCCGCGGGAACCACAACTCGCCTGCGCGCACGGCACCTAGCGCTTGCCCAAGCTGCGCGCGCGAACTGCGCCAGGGCACCGCCCCGTGCACCCGCAGCGCAAGGGCCAGCTTGCAGTTTTCAGCGTTGGGCGCATCCCAGGCCAGCAGCCAGGGCAACTGCGGCCGCAGTTGGCGGTGGCGGTGCAGGGCCGCAAGGCTGTGGCCGCAGACCAGTTCGGCGTCCACGATCAAGGCGTGCACCGCAACCTGGCTGGCTGCCAGCTCATCCAGCGCGAACTGCATGCCTTGGGCATCGGGCAGCGTGAAAGCCGCCAGCCGGTACCGCGCTGAATCCAACTCG
>JAYUPO010000577.1:0-2430 GCA_043760085.1 Burkholderiales bacterium | reverse complement strand
AGCGCCGCCTGCGCCGGGCCCTGGGTGGCCGCGCTGCGCCCCAGGCTCAGCACGGCTTGCAGCCGTGTGTCGGTGCCGCAGCGCTGCACCCGCATCAGCACCGGCGCGCCGGTGTTCAGGCTGCCGGCCAGCACTTCATCGCCCGGGCCACGTGGCAGGGCTTGGCTTTCACCGCTGAGCAGGGCTTCGTCGCTGCGCGTGTGGCCTTCGATCAACACGCCGTCGGCGACGAAGGCCTGGCCCAGCGGCACGCGCAGCACATCGCCGGGCTGCACGCGCAGCACGCTCACCTCTTCAAACGAACCCGCGGCGCTGCGCCGCCAGGCGCTGTGGGGCAGCTCGCCCGTGGCCGCTTCGAGTGCTGTGGCCGCGCGGTGGCGCAAGTGCATCTCGACATGGCGCGCGGCGAGCAGGAAGCTGACGAACATGGTCAGCGAATCGAAATACACCTCGCTGCCGAACAGGCCCCCGCTTTGGAACGTGGCCCCGGTGCTGGCCACGAAACTCACGCCCAGGCCCAGCGCCACGGGCAGATCCATGCTGATGCGCCGTTGCCGCAAGCCCAACCAGGCGGCGCGGAAAAACGGCGCGGCGTTGAAGATCAACGCCGGCAGGGTGAGCACCCAACTGGCCCAGTTGAGCAGGTGGGCCAGGTCGCTCGCCAGGTCGCCGGGCGCGGCGAAGTAGGCCGGGGCGGCCAGCATCATCACCTGCATGCTGCACAGGCCGGCCACGAACAGGCGCCACACGGCGGCGCGCGCCTCGGCGGCGCGCAAGTCACGCGCCGCGGCGCCGGCTTCAGGCGCGGCACCATAACCGGCGGCTTGAACGGCCGCAATCAGGCTTGACGCGGCCACGCGCGCCGGATCCCATTGCACCGTGGCGCGTTGGCCAGCCGCGCTGACCCGCGCCCGCACCACGCCAAGCACGCCAAGCAGGGCCTGCTCGATCAGGCCGGCGCAGGCCGCGCAGTGCATGCCGCTCAGGACCAGGCTCGATTCCGCCAGGCGCGGCCCTTCGGCGGCGGGCAGCCAGCGCGTGAAACGCGGCAGCTCAAGCGGGTCGTCTAGGAGCGTGGGCGGTGGGCATGCGGTCAGGGGTCAGGGGTCAGGCGGCGCCACATAATCTAGGCCAGACCAAGGCCCACCAGCATGATCCAAATCAAGACCGCCCTGCCCCTGCCCAGTGTCGTGCTCAGTGCCGTGCTCAGTGCCGTGTTCAGCGTCCTGTGCAGCCTGCTGTTTGGCGCTGCGGCCCGCGCGCAAGAAGGCCCGCAGCCGCCCTTGGCTACCATCACCCTGCAAGCCGGCCTGCACCTGATCAAGGCCGAAGTGGCGCGCACGCCGCAGCAGGTGCAGACCGGCATGATGTTTCGCCGCGAGATGGGCAACAACGAAGCGATGTTGTTCGTGTTCGGCGACCTGGCGCCGCGCTGCTTCTGGATGAAGAACACGCTGCTGCCGCTGAGCATTGCCTTCCTTGCCGACGACGGCCAGATCGTGCAGATCAACGACATGCAGCCGCGCGACGAGGCCTCACACTGCACCAAGACCGCGGTGCGCTATGCGCTGGAAATGAACCAGGGCTGGTTCGCCAAACGTGGCGTCAAACCCGGCATGAAGTTGAAGGGCGCGCCGTTCGTGCCCTGACGACGCCGGTGCCTGCGGCGCCGAATTGAGGTTGGATATAGTTGCCCGCTCGGACTTTTTCACTACAACAGGAGACAGATGATGGGTGCAATTTTTCAATCATTGGGGCGCACGGTGGCCGCCGGCGTGGTGCTGCTGGTGTTGTTGATCGTGGCGGTGGGCACCGGTGCCATCAACCATGCCTGGGGCGCCTTCTTCATGCGCTACCTGCACGTGGCCAGCGGGGTGATGTGGATCGGCCTGCTGTGGTACTTCAACTTCGTGCAGATCCCGTCGATGCCGAAGATTCCTGATGAGCAAAAGCCCGCCATCGGCAAGGTCATCGCGCCCACCGCGCTGTTCTGGTTCCGCTGGGCCGCGCTGGCCACGGTCGTCACAGGTGTGTTGGTGGCGCTGATGCACGGCTACCTGGCCCAGGCACTGATGTTGCAGCGCCCCGTGCTGGCCATCGGCATCGGCATGTGGCTGGCCTTGATCATGGCCTTCAACGTGTGGTTCATCATTTGGCCGAACCAGAAAAAGGCACTCGGCATCGTGACCGTGACGCCCGAAGAAAAAGCCAAGGCCGGGCGCATCGCGATGCTGACTTCGCGCGCCAACACGATGCTGTCGATCCCGATGCTTTACTGCATGGTGGCTCAGCAAAACGGCGGGTTCTAGGCGCCTTTCTGGCTTTTGGTCAGGTCAAAGCCGGGTTGTCTGCGCGCGGCGTTGTCTTCGTGACTTGCACCTGGGCCTGGCCGCGCGCCAGCGTCAGGCGCAGGTCGACGCCGTCGTGCAG
>JAYUPO010000576.1:0-2435 GCA_043760085.1 Burkholderiales bacterium | reverse complement strand
GTCGCTGGCCTGTTGCAGCGGCTTGCCAACCTCGGCGCGCAGGCCTTGGGCGTGCACGCTGCCCATGCATGCAGCGGTTAAAACCGCTATGAAAAACGTGTTGAACTTCTTCATGTCAGTTTCCATGGCGCCAGCCGCCACACAACGCGCAGAGACAGATCGACCAAAGCGAACGCCGCGGAACCGGCTCTGCCGGGCCGCTGGCGTTGCCCCCTTGAGGGGGCGCGCGAAGCGCGTAGGGGGTGTTTCATTTCAAAGGAACTGTTCGTTGCCCACGATGCCGATCTTGGTCACGCCCAGGCGCTGCGCGCTGGCCAGGATCATGGCCACCACCTTGTACGTCACCAGCTTGTTCGGCCGCAGGTGCACCTCGGGCTGGTCGGCCATGGCCGAGATGGCCAGCAGCTTGCCTTCGAGGTCTTCGCGCCCGGCCACGATGACGCCGTTCCAGCCGATGGTGCCGTCGAAGTCGACATCGATGCGCACGATTTCCGGCGGCTTGGGTGGCGGCGCGTTGGGCCCCACGGGCATGTTCATCTTGACCGCATGGGTCTGGATGGGGATGGTGATGATGAACATGATCAGCAGCACCAGCATCACGTCGATGAGCGGTGTCATGTTCATCTCGATCATGGGGGCGTCTTCTGCGCCGCTCGAACCTACATTCATGGACATGTCAATGAACCTCGTTGCTCAACGCGCCACCGGGCCGGGTGGCGGCTCGGTGATGAACCCCACCTTGAAGATGCCGGCGCGCTGGCAGGCCACGACGACGCGGCCCACGCTTTCATAGCGCACTTCACCGTCACCGCGGATGTGCACCTCGGGTTGCGGCTCTTTCACGGCCTCTTTCTTCAGCCGTGTGACGAGGGCTTCAATGTCAGGCATGCGCTCCAGGCCCCAGTGCACGTCGCCGTCGCGGTTGACTGCGATGACGATGTTCTCGGGCTTGGTCTGCGTGGGCAGGTTGCGTTCCTTGGGCAACTCGAGCTTCACGCTTGCCGTGACCACCGGAATGGTGATGAGGAAGATGATCAACAGCACCAACATCACGTCGACCAGCGGCGTGGTGTTGATGGTGGAATTCATTTCGTCGCTGTCGCCATCGGGCGCGCCGACTTGCATGGCCATGTGCGGCTCCTAGTCCGAACGCAGGTGAAGCCTGCCAACCGGGCAAACTGCGTGCCGCATCACTTCTTGGCCAGCAGCACGCTGTGCACGTCGGCGCCGAACGTGCGCACCTGATCCATGCAGCCCTTGTTGCGGCGAATCAGCCAGTTGTAGCCCATCACCGCGGGCACCGCCACGGCCAGGCCGAAGGCGGTCATGATCAACGCTTCACCCACCGGGCCGGCCACCTTGTCGATGCTGGCCTGGCCCGAAATGCCGATGGCCGTGAGCGCGTGATAGATGCCCCACACCGTGCCGAACAGGCCCACGAACGGCGCGGTGGAGCCCACCGTGGCCAGGAAGGCCAGGCCGTCTTGCAAGCGGCTGTTGATGCTGTCGATGGCGCGCTGCACGCTCATCGAAACCCAACTGTTCAGGTCGATGTTGTCGACCAGCGTGCCTTCATGGTGGTCGCTGGCCTTCAGCCCTTCTTCGGCGATGTAGCGGAAGGCGCTGCCCTTTTCAAGCGTCTCGACGCCCGACTTCACCGAGCCCGCGGTCCAGAACTTTTTCAACGCCGGGCCGCCGGAGCGGCCGAGCTTGTACTGCTCCCACAGCTTGGTGAAGATGATGTACCAACTGCCCATGCTCATGATGACCATGATGATCAGGGTGCCGCGCGAGACGAAGTCGCCCTGGCTCCACAGCGCGTCCAGGCCATAGGGGTTGGTCACCGATTCCTTGGCCACCACGGGCGCGAAACCGGGGGCCACCGCCGCCGGCGCAGCAGCCACCGCCGCCGCCGGCGCTGGCTCCGACGCCGCTTGCGCCCAGCTCGGTGTGGGCACGATGGCGGTTGCTGCCAGCGTTGCCAGGAGCGCCGCAGCCAGGCCGATGCGCAGATTGATCTTTACGAACATGTTGCCTCCAGAAAAAACTTGTTCAGTGCGCGCCTTCGGGCTGCGCCTGGGTTGGACGGATGGGTTGCAAACGCTTGGCCGGCGCGGCACACCGGCGCTCGATCTCACTCGATTTTCCAGACGTATTCGACTTCAAAGACACCGCCAACGGGTTTGCCGTTTTCGTCATTGCCGGGCCTGAAGCTGCATTCGCTGAGTTTTTGCGTGGCCACGCGATCCATTTGCTTGTGTTCGCGCGACGAACCCGCTGAGCGCACCACCTCGGCGGTCGACAACTTGCCCGCAGCGTCGATCGTGAA
This sequence comes from Burkholderiales bacterium, assembly GCA_043760085.1. GTDB lineage: Bacteria > Pseudomonadota > Gammaproteobacteria > Burkholderiales > Burkholderiaceae_C > Rubrivivax. The sequence continues at coordinate 106 of JAYUPO010000576.1, read as the reverse complement.
GCGCACCTTGGTCGTGCCCGTGGCCTCGGCGCGCAAGGCCGCAGCGGGGTAGTCCTCGGCCTTGGGCGCGCACGACTGCACGTTGGCAATGGTTGGGCGCGCGGCC
>JAYUPO010000575.1:0-2447 GCA_043760085.1 Burkholderiales bacterium | reverse complement strand
GATGTTGGTGCGCATGATGTGTGCAAAATTGACAATACACACACATTGTGCATCACGCCAAGAAACTTGTCTCGTTTGCGTGGCGCAAGCCGGGCATTCCGTCGCAAGGTCAAGGCGCGGCCACCAGTTGATCGACGCGGCTGATGCGTTTGGCCTCTTCGTGTTGCCAAACCACTGTGTCGTCGACTGCATAAAGGCCGCACGCCAGGGTCTGCGCGGCGCACCAAGCCAGCAATCGGCGCATGACATCCGGGTCGCCGCCAAAGAAACGCCAGCCGCCAAGACCGACTATCGCGAAGGCCTTGGGTGCAGGCAGTGTCAAGTAATGCTGGTAGCGAGGCTTGCCTGCCTCGCGCACGGGTACTCTGTCCACGTCTTCCGCTTCGGCCCAGCTAGTCGCTGGCGGCTTTACCCACTTGTGAGTTCGCGTTGCCGTATTTGCATTGGGCACGTCCTGCTCGACTCGGGCAAAGGCAGGTATCGCGGCGTACTGGCGGCCCGCGGCCTGCATCGCCAATGCAACGGTTGCGCGCAATTTCTCTTCAGCCACCAGCGCCGGAATGGGCACATGCCCTGACTTCAGGAACATGGCCTCGGCATGGTCCAGTGCCTCCATGCGCGGCGAGTAGACGGGCCGCGTCGTAACGTACCGCGGCGCACCCGGGGTCAGCGGCTGTTGCTGCATGTCGCGCAAGAATTTCTTGTACTCGGTTGGTGTGATACCCAGGCCCATCAGCACCACGAGCGCAAGCCGGTCAGCTTGAATCAATAACTTTGTCTCGGGCTCCGAGCGCTGTAACTCACTGTTCTCGCCGATCCGCGCCAAAACGCCGATCGGGCCCAAAAGGCTTAGAAGGGACCTGCCAACACGCTGCCCGGCGGTGTTGGACGCGCTGTGATGCCCGAGAGCCGATTGCGACGCTTCATGCGCCAGCGCAATAGTCAACTCGCGTTCGTCCAGCGAGCGCAACAGCGGTAGCGTGGTCTGCACCATGCCAAGTTCACTGTCCATGTAAGGAAACTTGCTTTCGAGCAAATCCAAGGCGAATGGACAAGACCTTGCTGCACGGTAGGCAAGTTCAAGCTGCTGCGTACCCCTGCGCACCTTGAACACACCCGCCTCAGGGGTCGGGTAGGGCAGTGGCCCCACCACATCGCCCACCATCAGGCCCGCGAGCGCAACAGGCGTCTTCTCGATGTCTGCGAGCACGACCCATTCACCAGGTTGGGCGCCAAACTCCTCCATCAGCCACTTGCGCCGAGCCAAACGCATGGCATCACTCGGCTCGCCAACGGCAACGACGCGAATCCCTGGCCCAATGTCCCAGCGCGGTTCGGTGTAGCAAAGCGGCGCCAGGATCGTGCTGATCGTGAACAGCAAGGATTGCGCCTTGGCAACAGATGGATGTTTGAATAGCTCGCTGCTTAAAGGCGCGCTTTCAACGGCCTGGCTTGATGGCGTAAATACCGTCATACAGGCCGCCAAAAGCCAAGATGCCCAGCGCGCCCGGCAAGCGGGCGTTGGCAACGACAAGAGGGCAACTTTCATCTTCACATCCTGAAAACCCCGAACTTCGGCGCCAACGGTATCGGCGCATGCAAGCTCGCGCTGATGCTCAAGGCCAGCACCCGGCGCGTGTCGGCCGGGTCGATCACGCCGTCGTCCCACAGCCGCGCGCTGGCGTAATACGGGTGCGCCTGGTGGGCGAATTGGTCGAGGATCGGTTGCTTGAACGCGGCTTCTTCTTCGGCGCTCCATTGCCCGCCTTTGCCTTCGATGCCGTCGCGCTTCACCGTGGCCAGCACGCTGGCGGCTTGCTCGCCGCCCATCACGCCGATGCGCGCGTTCGGCCACATCCACAAGAAGCGCGGTGAATACGCGCGCCCGCACATGCCGTAGTTTCCGGCGCCAAAACTGCCGCCGATGATGACGGTGAACTTGGGCACCGTGGCCGTGGCCACCGCGGTGACGAGCTTGGCGCCATGCTTGGCAATGCCCTCGGCTTCGTACTTTCGCCCGACCATGAAGCCGGTGATGTTCTGTAAAAACACCAGCGGCACGCGGCGCTGGCAGCACAGTTCGATGAAGTGCGCGCCCTTCATGGCGCTTTCGCTGAACAGGATGCCGTTGTTGGCCACGATGCCCACCGGCATGCCTTCGATGTGCGCAAAACCGGTGATCAGCGTGCTGCCGTAACGGGCCTTGAATTCATCAAACTCCGAGGCATCGACGATGCGGGCGATGATTTCGCGCACATCATACGGCTTACGTGGATCGTTAGGGATCACGCCGTGCAGCTCGGCGGCCTCGAACTTCGGCGGGCGCGGCGGCACCAGGCGCATCTGGTCCGGCTTGCGCCAGTTGAGGTTGGAAACCGCGGCCCGCGCGATCGCCAGCGCATGCGTGTCGTTTTCTGCCAGGTGGTCGGCCACGCCCGACAGGCGCG
>JAYUPO010000574.1:0-6053 GCA_043760085.1 Burkholderiales bacterium | reverse complement strand
CAGCAAGTCTGGGGTCGGGCATTCAAAACAGGTTGCCCTGGTGGGTTGACACCAAAGCCAAATCCACCGGGCGCCGAAACGCCGACAGGTCGAGTTCGAAGCGGTCGCGGTTCAGCCCCAGGCGCGCGCAGGCCTTGGTGAAACGCTGACGCACCAGTTGCGCCCACACTCCCTGCCCCGTCATGCGGCTGCCGAAGCGCGCGTCGTTGTCTTTGCCACCCCGCATGTCGCGCACTCGGGCCATCACCCGCGCCGCGCGTTCTGGAAAATGCTGTTGCAGCCAGGTCTGGAACATCGGGTTCACTTCCCAGGGCAGGCGCAGCACGATGCTGAACGCGCGCGTGGCACCGGCGTCAGTGGCGGCTTGCAGGATACGTTCAAGCTCGGGCTCGTTCAGGAACGGGATCACCGGCGACACGCTCACGCCCACTGGCACACCGGCACGCGCCAACGCGGCAATGGTGCGCAGCCGCCGCTGCGGCGACGCGGCGCGCGGCTCCATGACGCGGGCCAGGTGCGGGTCGAGCGTGGTGATGGAGACGTACGCGGCAAACAGCTTGGCCTGCCCCATGGGTGCCAGCAAGTCGAGATCGCGTTCGATCAGCGAGCCCTTGGTCAGCAGCGAGAAGGCGTGCCGGGTTTCGGCCATGACTTCGATCACGCCACGGGTGATGCGCAGCTTGCGCTCGAGCGGTTGATAAGGGTCGGTGACCGAGCCGATGTTCAGCGCCGCTGGCTCGTACGCACGGCTGGCAAAGGCCTTGCGCAAGGCCGCCGCGGCATTCACCTTGGCCACGATGCGGGTTTCGAAGTCAATGCCCGGGGAGAGGTCGAGGTAGCTGTGCGTGGGCCGCGCATAGCAGTAGATGCAGCCATGCTCGCAGCCGCGATAGGGGTTGATCGACAGGTCGAACCCGATGTCGGGCGACTGGTTGCTGCTCAGGATGCTGCGCACCTGCTCATGCAGCACCCGGGTGGCAGGCGCGATGGGCAGGTCTTCTTCCGCCTGCGGCGGCTGCCAACCGTCGTCAGCCGGCTCATGCTGTTGCTTGGTGAAGCGGTGTTCGACCAGCCAGGTGACGCCGCGGCCCTTGAGTGGCAGGGGGGGCGGCTGCGGCTGTGTATTGGGTGGGATCGACATACTGTTGTTTTATACAGTATTGTCCCGCCGCGCAAGCGGTTCAACCCGCGCCTCGCCTTGCGGCGCCACGTTGCGTCAGTATTCGCTGCCGGCGCTACCCGGCGCCAGGTTGTCGAACTTGGTCAATGGCTTCAGGAAGGTCAGCTTGAGCGTGCCAGTGGGCCCGTTGCGTTGCTTGCCGATGATGATCTCGGCTACGCCCGGCTCCTTGGATTCCTTGTTGTAGTACTCGTCGCGGTAGATGAACATGATCACGTCGGCGTCTTGCTCGATGGCGCCGGACTCGCGCAGGTCGCTCATCATCGGCCGCTTGTCGGTGCGGCTTTCAACGCTGCGGTTGAGCTGCGACAGCGCGATCACCGGGCATTGCAACTCCTTGGCCAGAGCCTTCAGGCCGCGCGAGATTTCACCGATTTCAGTGGCCCGGTTCTCCTCGCTCGAGCTGTTGCCGCTCATGAGCTGAAGGTAGTCCACCACCACCAGCCCGAGCGTGCCGCCGAACTGGCGTGCCATGCGCCGGGCACGCGCGCGCAGTTCGGCCGAGTTCAACGCCGGCGTTTCGTCGATGAACAGTTGCACCCGGCCCAAACGATCCACCGCTTCAGACAGGCGTTCCCATTCGTCGTTCTGCAGCCGGCCCGTGCGCAGGTTGGATTGGTCGATGCGGCCCAGCGAACCCACCATCCGCAGCGCCAACTGCGACGCGCCCATTTCCATCGAAAACACCAGCACCGGCAGGCCTTCATGCACCGCCACATGCTCGGCGATGTTCAAGGCAAAAGCCGTCTTGCCCATCGACGGGCGCGCGGCCAGCACCAGCAGATCACCCTTTTGCAGCCCGGCGGTGTACTTGTCGAGGTCATAGAAGCCGGTGCGCACGCCGGTCACGTCTTCGGCGCCGTTTTCGGCCAGCTCGTTGACACGGTCGATCAGGTCGGCCACCAGGCGGTCGATGCCCTGAAAGCCCGTCTTGCTGCGCGAACCTTCCTCACCGATCTTGAAGATGCGGCCTTCGGCTTCATCGAGAATTTGCGACACCGCGCGGCCTTGTGTGTTGAAGGCCTGGGTGGCGATGTCATCAGCCGCGCCGATGAGTTTGCGCAGCACGGCGCGCTCGCGCACGATCTCGGCGTAACGCCGAATGTTGGCCGCACTGGGCACGCTTTGCGCCAGCGCGTTGAGGTAGCTCAGGCCGCCACACTCATCGGCCTTGCCATGGGTCTGGAGTTGCTCGAAAACGGTGATCACATCGGCCGGCTTGCTGGCGTTGATGAGCGCGCCCATGGCGGTGAAGATCAACCGGTGCTCATAACGATAGAAGTCACTTTCAGTCAGCAGGTCGGCCGCGCGATCCCAGGCCAGGTTGTCCAGCAACAAGCCACCCAACACGCTTTGCTCGGCCTCATTGGAATGCGGCGGCACGCGCAGGCGCGCCACTTCATCGTCTCTGGCAACAGAGGGCTCTCGGGGGTCGAAGACAGCGGGCATGGGCGGCATTATTAGGGCCGGCTGCGCCCTGCATCGCCCTGCCCTGTGGGCAAAGCTGTGGACAGGGTGTGGGGCAGCGGGGGAAATGCTGTGCAGCGCAGCCCACCGGCCGCACCCATGAAAAAGGCCGGCATGCAGCCGGCCTTCGGCAGGACCGAGCGGCGCGCCTTCAGGCTTGCTCGCCCACCACTTGCACGGTGATTTCAGCCACCACGTCGGTATGCGGCGCCACGCTCACGGCGTGATCGCCCACCGTTTTCAGCGGGCCGTTGGGCAAGCGCACTTGCGACTTGACGATCTTCACGCCCATCTTGACCAAACCTTCGGCGATGTCGGCGTTGGTCACCGAACCGAACAGGCGGCCATCGACACCCGCCTTCTGGCTGATGCGAACGGTCTTGCCCTGGATCGACTCACGCAGCGCCTCGGCTTCGCTCAGTTTGGTGGCGGCAAGCTTTTCGAGTTCGACGCGGCGACCCTCGAATTCCTTGATCGCGGCTTCAGTCGCGCGACGCGCGCGCTTGCCCGGGATCAGAAAGTTGCGCGCGTAGCCGTCTTTGACTTTGACCACATCACCCAGGTTGCCCAGGTTGGTGATCTTTTCCAGCAGGATGATTTGCATGGTGTCGGGCTCCTCAGACGCGATGCTGGTCGCTGTACGGCAGCAGCGCCAGGAAGCGGGCGCGCTTGATCGCGGTGGTGAGCTGGCGTTGGAAGAACGCGCGCGTGCCGGTCAGGCGAGCCGGCGTGATGCGGCCGTTCTCGCCGATGAAGTCGCGCAGAACGTCGATGTCCTTGTAGTCGATCTCTTTGACGCCGGCCACGGTGAAGCGGCAAAAGCGCTTGCGCCGAAAGAGCAGGGATTGCTGGTTGCGCTTGGGGCGCTTGTCTTTGCCAAAACGGCCTTTACCACGGGGAGGGGGCATGGGAAAACTCCTGATGAAAACGTTTATTCGAGAGGCTGCGAAGGTACTGCGTCGATCTGGGTGAGATGGAAGACCACACCGCGGCCGTTGCGTGCGCTGGCCAGGAAGCCGCCGAAGCAGGCCTGGCTACCCAGTGCCAATGCACTCAACACCCGGGTGATCTGCCCGATGGCCACCGCACGCATTTCAAGCACAACCTTGCGCGGCTGGCCGTCTTCGCTGAGTGCCGATTCGTGCTTCAGCACCAAATCGATCGCCGGCAAGCCGGCCGGTGTGTAGCGCACTGCGTTGCGTTCCTGAAGCTGGGCCGTCAGAACCAGGTGGTTCAACACGGCTTGCATTCAGGCGCGCTCGGCACGCCAGTCATGCTTCAGGCCGCAGCCTCGACCGGGGGCGCGCGGCGGGATTCTTCCTTGTCGGCGGCGCGCATCATCAACGAAGGCGTGGTGACGGCGGCGTCGCGCTGAACCGTGAGGTGGCGCAGCACGGCGTCATTGAAACGGAAGCCCGTTTCAATCTCGGCCAGCGTTTCCTTCGTGCACTCGATGTTCAGGCACAGGTAGTGCGCCTTGGCCAGCTTTTGAATCATGTAGGCCAGCTGACGCCGGCCCCAATCTTCAACCCGGTGCACCTTGCCGGCGGCATTGGTGACCAGCGCCTTGTAGCGCTCCAGCATGGCGGGAACCTGCTCGCTTTGATCCGGATGGATCAGCAGGATGATTTCATAGTGACGCATAAAGCTCCTTATGGGTTCCAAAGTGGAAGCCGCCTTGTGTGTGGCCAGCGTCGTGGCTACAGGAACAGGTGCGGCAAGGGGTGAGCCCATGAGTATACCTCCCACTTCAACGCCCAGCGCCGAGCGCATGAATGACAAAGGCCCCGGGCTGTGACGCCGCGGGGCCTTGTTTGGCGCGGGGCAAACTGCCCCGGCCATGCGTACTACACGTTCAGTTGGCCAACCTCAGGTTCGGATAGCGAACATGCTCCACCAGTTCCTGCACCTTGGCCGAAGGCGCCGGTGCAAACAGGCTGACGAAGATGATCAAGGCAAAGCCCAGCGGCACACCAAACACGCCGGCTGAGATGGGCAGGATGCCGAACCACAGATCCACCGGACTGGTGACACCGAAGATGCCGCGCAGCCAGGCCTGGTTCATGATCATGTAATACAGCGTGATCCCCAGCCCGCCGACCATGCCCAGCACCGCGCCCCATTTGCTGGCGCGCTTCCAGAACACGCCGAGCACCAAGGCTGGAAAGAAGGCTGCCGCCGCGAACGAGAACGCCGCCGACACCAGGAACAAGATGTCTGCCGGCTTCTGCGCCGCCACCGCCGCCGCGGCCAATGCCACAACCAACAGCAAGGCCTTGGAGATGGCCACCCGGCGCGCCGTGGAGGCGTTGGGGTCGATCATCTTGTAGTACAGGTCATGTGACAGCGCATTGGCGATGGTCAGCAGCAGGCCGTCAGCGGTCGACAGCGCCGCGGCCAGGCCGCCGGCGGCCACCATGCCGGAGATAACGTACGGCAAGCCGCCGATCTCTGGTGTGGCCAACACGATGATATCGCCACCGATGCGCATTTCACCAAGCTGGAAGATGCCGTCCTTGTTGATGTCAGCCACCGACAGCAGGTTTGGATCGACCCGCGCCCAGGCTGAGATCCACGCCGGTAACTTGTCGAATGGCGTGCCCACCAACACGTTGAAGACCTCGTACTTGACCAGCACGGCCAGCGCCGGCGCAGTGAAGTAGAGCAAGAAGATGAAGAACAGCGACCAGGTCACCGACTCACGTGCTTCCTTCACCGAAGGCGTGGTGTAGTAGCGCATCAGGATGTGCGGCAGCGCGGCGGTGCCCACCATCAGGCAGAACACCAGCGCCAGGAAGTTGCGCCGCGATTCGTCGTAGGTCTTCTGTGCCTTGGCGTCGCCATTCGGGTCGCCCGCAAACTGCACCGCATGCGGCGGCATGCCCGCCAGTGGCTTGGCGCGCCCTTCGGCAGCCGCCTTGGCTTTGGTCCACGCATCCTTGGCCGCTGCATCGTTCGCAGGCATCGCGGCCAGTGCCTTCTCCGCGGCCTGAACCTCGGCCACCGGTGCGTTGGCGCCCTTCAAGTCACTGAGCTTGGCGTTCGCCGCGGCCTTGTCGGCTGCCAGGGCCGCGGGAACGTCCTTGAGCTTGGTGCCCAGGTCGTCGGCTTGCTTCTTGAAGATGGCGATGACTTCCTTTTCTTTCGGGTCATTGATCAGCCGGTTCTCGGCTGCGGTGACCTTCTCGAGCTGGTAGCCATAGATCGCTTGCGGAATGGGCACGCCGGTTTGCTTGACCGACAGCCACACCACCGGAACCAGGTAGGCAATGATCAAGATGATGTACTGCGCCACCTGCGTCCAGGTGACGGCGCGCATGCCGCCGAGGAACGAACACACCAGGATGCCGCCCAGGCCGACGAAGATGCCGACCTCGAATGCCAGGCCCGACAAGCGTGTGGTGAT
>JAYUPO010000573.1:0-2450 GCA_043760085.1 Burkholderiales bacterium | reverse complement strand
TGGCACCAGCCACACCAGCGACAGCCGCGGGCGGCGGTTGCGCACGATGCGCGGTGCGGGGGGGTCAAGTGGCGTGGCAGGGTTGCCGTCGGGTTCGGATGCGCTCATGACGCAGGAGTGTCGCGCCAGATCAGCCGCGCATCAAAGCTCTCGGTGGCCAGCATCGTCAACACCACCACGGCGGCAAAGGCCAGCAGCCCGGCGCCGGCCGCGGCGCTGGCCACGTTGCCGAAGCGCACCATGCCGGCCAGCAACAGCACCACGTACACATCGAGCATCGACCAATGGCCCACGGCTTCAATCAGGCCGAAGACGCGGGCGCGCTCCAGGCGCCGCCAGGCCGGCTTGAACTGCGCGCTGAAGGCCAGCAGCGACAGGGCGCCGATCTTCAGCAGCGGCACGGCGATGCTGGCCAGGAAGACGATCACGGCCAGGGCGAAGGCGCCGTCGTGCCAGAGTTCGACGATGCCGCCGATCAGCGTGTGCGTGCTTTCACGAAACGCCGAGGTGGTGCTCATCACCGGCAGCACATTGGCCGGCACGTACAGCACTGCGGCGGCCAGCAAGTAGGCCCAGGTGCGTTGCAGGCTGTACGGCTTGGTGGCGTGCAGCAGGTGGCCGCAGCGCAGGCAGGTCACCTCGGTGTGCGGTGTGGCATGCGCCAGGCCACAGCAATCGCAGCCCAGGTGGTAAATGGTCGTTTCACTGTTCATGGCTCGTGCCACCACAAATGCCGCAGGCCGGCCGAGTCGATAGCCGCCATCAACAGCGTCAGCGTACCCAGCGCAAACAGCCCCGGCTCGGGCGAGGCCTCGGCCAGCGCGGCGATGCGCACCAGGGCCAGTAGCGCCGACACGGTGAGCACTTCCAGCGTGTTCCAGCGCGACATGGCATGCAGCAAGCGCAGGCACAGCGCGGCGCCGGGCGGGCGCCAGCCAGCGGCCAGCGGCGCCAGCAGGTACAGGCGCAGGCCGATGAACACGGCCGGCGCCACCAGCGCCGTGAGCGTGGCCACCGCGGCAATGAGCACATCGCCTTGCTCCCAGGCATGGGCGATGGCCTGCGGGAAGGTGGTGTGGTGGCGGCTGCTGCCCAGGCGGATGTCGATCAGGTCGGCGGTGTTGGCGATGACGAACACCACCGCCGCGGCCACCGTGAGTGCCAGCAGCGCCTGGGCGTCGAGCCGGTGGCCGCGGCCCAGCACGGCGTCGCAGCGCATGCACCGCGCCACCGCGCGGCGTGGCAGCGGTTGCCAGCGGTGGGCCTGGCCGCAGCGTTCGCAAACGGCCAGCGTGTCCAGCGGCGACGCTTCTTCATGCATGGTGCGGTGGGCGTGCAGGTCGTGGAGGGCTGAGGTGGCCTTGCCACGGCAAGGGTCGCGCGCATTGTGCCGCTGGCGCATGTTGGTAAGAATCGCCAACCATGTCCACCCCCAAGCCGCACCCGCGGACCCACCCAGCCAAGTGGCTGGCCGCGCTGGTCTGCCTGGCCGCCCTGTGCCTGCCCCTGGCCAGCCATGCCCAACCCGACGCCGCCGCCCTGCGCGCCAGCTTCGACACCCTGCGCCCGCAGCTGGAACGCAATGCCTTTGGCCGCCCGCTGCACCTGCAATCCGTTGAAGAGCGCGGCCGCTTGAAGGGTGAGGTGCACGCGCGCGTGATGCAACCCTTCGACGTGCTGAGCAAGGCACTGGCGAGTGCGGCGCAGTGGTGCGACGTGCTGATCCTGCACCTGAACGTCAAGCAGTGTCGCAGTGCCGGCGCCAACCAGCTCAGCATGCGTGCCGGGCGCAAGTTCGACCAGCCCCTGGCCGACGCGCACCCGCTCGACTTCACCTGGAACCTGGTCGAGCAGCGCGGCGACTACTTCGAGGTGAACATGGTGTCGCCCAGCGGGCCGTTCGGCACCAGCGACTACCGCATCGAACTGGCCGCCGTGCCGCTCGACGGCAAGAGCAGCTTCCTGCGCATGTCGTACGCCTACAGCCACGGCCTGGCCGCGCGCATGGCGATGCAGGCCTACCTGGCCACGGCCGGCGCGAGCAAGGTCGGCTTCACGGCGCTGGGCAAGCGCGCTGACGGCACGAGCGAATTCATCGGCGGCCTGCGTGGCGTGCTCGAACGCAACACCATGCGCTACTACCTGGCCATCGAAGCCTACCTGGCCAGCGCCACCTTGCCGGTTGCGCAACAACAGGAACGGCGCATTGCCGATTGGTACGACGCCACCGAACGCCACGCGCAGCAATTGCGCGAGATGGAGCGCAACGACTACATCGACATGAAGCGCAAGGAGATTGCGCGCCAGCGCGAAGCGCCCTGATCAGCCCGCCGCGCGCGGCAGAATCGGGTGCATGGTGCGTCACGAAGCAAAGGCTCGACTGAACCCGCAGGGGTCAGGTAGTGCTGCTGCATGCTGCGCCAGTCCAACGGGTGAGAGTCCCGTCCCGG
>JAYUPO010000572.1:0-6057 GCA_043760085.1 Burkholderiales bacterium | reverse complement strand
ACCGTGCCGGGCGCCAGGTAACCCGCGGCGTCGGCGTGTTTGTGCACGACGTCGGCAACGGCATGCTGGAAGTCTTTCACAACAGCCTGGCGATGCTTGGCCTGGCCGTCGTCGCCGGCCTGGTCTTCGTGGGCACGCAGCCCGAATTGCGCCAGCACGGTGAAAGCCTGGCCTTTGGCTGGTTGCACGAGCGCCACCTGGCGCGCGCCGAGGCCTCTGGCGATGTGCTGACCGCGGTGAGCGAACCAGAAGGCGTGGGCCGCGCCACCGCTGCCGACCCTGCCGAGCTGAGCCGCCAGCAAGGCCTGGTCACGCGCTGGCTGGCCAAGCGCTACCGGGTGGCGCCTGAGCCGGTGGCGCGCCTGGTGCAGGAAGCCTGGCACATGGGCCGGCGCGCGGGGCTGGAGCCAACGCTGATCCTGGCTATCGTGGCCATCGAATCCAGCTTCAATCCGTTTGCGCAGAGCCCGGTGGGCGCACAGGGCCTGATGCAGGTCATGACCCACCTGCATGACGACAAGTACTCCGCCTTTGGCGGCAGCCACGCTGCCTTCGACCCGGTGAGCAACCTGCGCGTCGGCGTGCAAGTCTTGCGCGACTGCATTGCGCGCTTCGGTGGCGTCGAGGCCGGCCTGAAGGCCTACGTGGGTGCGGCCAACCTGCCTGAGGACGGCGGCTACGCGCACAAGGTACTGGCCGAGCAGGGCTTTTTGCGCCGCGTGGCCGAAGGCGGGCAGGTCAGTGTGTCGGCCACGGCGCCGCCCTTGCCCGCCGCTGGGCGTGACGCGCTGGCGCCTTTGCCGCGCAGCGAACCCGAGGTCATACCCAAGGAGCAACTGGCGCAACTCGGCGCACACAGCGCCAAGCAGCGTTGAGCGGCGCGCGCGCCAGCGGCTAAACTGGCTGCGCCGCGCAACTGGCGCAACGGGTTTTGGGCCACGCGCCCAGGCTCGAGGTGGAACACCACCGTGGAGCGCGCCGCGCCGGGCCAATCAGTGGCCTGGCGCCTTGCCGCACGCCTGGGCCGCTTTTTTTGACCTCCCCTACCCAGGTGGCCGAGGGAAGAAGACGCCAACCCGCCAAGAAAGAACGCCATGTTCGACCGCAGCCAATCCACCCTCGAACGCATTGACCCTGAGATCTTCGCCGCCGTCCAGGCCGAGAACCAGCGCCAGGAAGCGCACATCGAACTGATCGCCTCGGAGAACTACACCTCGCCGGCCGTGATGGCCGCCCAGGGCTCGCAGCTCACCAACAAGTACGCTGAAGGCTACCCGGGCAAGCGCTACTACGGCGGCTGCGAGCATGTCGATGTGGTTGAGCAACTCGCCATCGACCGCGTCAAACAGCTCTTCGGCGCCGAGCATGCCAATGTGCAACCCAACTCGGGCTCGCAGGCCAACCAGGGGGTGTTCTTCGGCCTGCTGCAGCCCGGCGACACGATCATGGGCATGAGCCTGGCCGAAGGCGGCCACCTCACCCATGGCATGCCGTTGAACATGAGCGGCAAGTGGTTCAAGGTGGTCAGCTACGGGCTGGATGCGCACGAGGCGATCGACTACGCAGCCATGGAACGCCAGGCCCGCGAGACCCGGCCCAAGCTCATCATCGCCGGCGCCTCGGCCTATTCGCTGCGCATCGACTTCGAGCGCTTTGCCCAGGTGGCCAAAGCGGTGGGCGCGGTGTTCATGGTCGACATGGCGCACTACGCCGGGTTGATCGCCGCGGGCGTGTACCCCAACCCCGTGCCGCATGCCGATGTGGTGACATCCACCACCCACAAGAGCCTGCGCGGGCCACGCGGTGGCTTCATCCTGATGCGCGGCGAAGAAGTGGCCAAGAAGATCAATTCGGCCATCTTCCCCGGCATCCAGGGCGGGCCGCTGATGCATGTGATCGCCGGCAAGGCGGTGGCCTTCAAAGAGGCCCTGGCGCCAGAGTTCAAGGCTTATCAGCAGCAGGTGGTGAAGAACGCTGCCGCGCTGGCTGACACGCTCATCCAGCGTGGGCTGCGCATCGTCTCGGGCCGTACCGAAAGCCATGTGATGCTGGTCGACTTGCGCCCTAAGGGCCTGACCGGCAAGGAAGCCGAAAACCTGCTCGGCCAGGCCCACATCACCTGCAACAAGAACGGCATTCCTAACGATCCACAAAAGCCGATGGTCACCAGTGGCATCCGCCTGGGTTCACCGGCCATGACGACGCGCGGCTTTCGTGAGGAGCAGGCGCGCGCCACGGCGCATTTGATTGCCGACGTGCTGGACAAGCCCGGCGACGCCGCCACCCTGGTGGCCGTGCGTGCCAAGGTGGCGGCGCTGACGCGCGAGTTCCCGGTTTACCGCTGAAGCCCCGGCACACCGAGCCACCATGCGCTGCCCCTACTGCGGCCACGCCGAAACCCAGGTCGCTGAAACACGCGAGTCGGAGGAAGGCGACGCCATCCGCCGGCGCCGCCGTTGCCTGCGTTGCGACAAGCGCTTCACCACCTACGAACGCGCGGACGTGGCGATGCCGGTGGTGGTGAAGAAAGACGGCGCACGGGCCGAGTTCGCGGCGGCCAAGCTGCGCAGCTCGATGATGCTGGCCCTGCGCAAGCGCCCGGTGAGCGTGGAGCAGGTGGAAGCCGCACTCGAACGCATCCAGGAAAAATTGCTCAGCAGCGGCATGCGCGAGGTGCCCAGCGCGCGCCTGGGCGAACTGGTGATGCGCGAACTCAAACGCATCGACAAAGTGGCATACGTGCGCTTTGCCTCGGTGTACCGCAGCTTCGAAGACGTCGACGACTTCCGCCAGCTGATCCGCGAAATCTGAGCGCCGACGCTGAAGCAAGCACCGCACCCCCGCAAAGGGGGGTGTCGAAGGGGGCCCTCTTTTGCGCAGGCCCATGCCACCCGCGCTGGGGGCGCGCAAAAGCCGCCCGGTTCCTACAGTGAGTCCACCCGAGATTCACCACCAGGAGCCGCCATGCAACACCGCCTCAACACCCTGCGCCGCCAAGCCGGCATCACGATCGTCGAATGCACCGTCACCACCGCCGTGCTGGCCATGCTGACCAGCCAGGTCGTTCCCGGTCTGAGCGCCACGGCCGAGAAGCAGCGCCTGGAAGGGGTGGCGGCGCAACTGCGCACCGACGTGCAGTACACGCGCTCGCAAGCCATCAGCCTGAACCGCACGCTGCGCATCAGCTTCGACGCCAGCGCCGGCGCCGGCTGCTACGTGGTGCACACCGGCGAGGCCAACCAGTGCAGTTGCAATGCCGACGGCACCGCGGCGGTGTGCACCGCTGGCGCCGAGCCCATGCGCAGCGTGCGCCTGGAGCCAGCCCATCGCGTCAGCCTGAGTGCCAACGTGCGTTCGATGCTGTTCGACCCGGCCAAGGGCACCATCACGCCGGCGGCCACCTTGAAGGTGCAAGGCAAGTCGGGTGCGGCCATTCACCAGGTGGTGAACATCATGGGCCGGGTGCGCACCTGCTCGCCCGGCGGCACCGCCGGCCACCCGGCTTGCTGAACCGGGCCGCACCGGGCTGGATGAACGGCGCGCGGCGCCCGACAAGCGGCGCGGCGCCCCGAGCCCAGCCCGGCCACGGGCTTTGATAATGCAGCCATGCTCAAGCCCTTGCCGCCACGCCCGAGCGCCCTTTGCGCCGCGCGCGGCTTCACGCTGATCGAGTTGTTGGTCACGCTGGTGGTGTTGGGCATCGTCACCGCGGTGGCCATGCCGGCTTTCTTCGATTCCATTCGCAAGGGCCACCGTTCCGACGCCGTGGCCGCGCTGGCCGCCGTGCAGCAGACCCAGGAACGCTGGCGCGCCGACAACGCCACCTATGCCGGCGCGTTGTCCGACCTGGCCATGGGCAGCGGCTCCCCTGCGGGCTATTACACGGTCACCATCAACGCTGCCGACGCCTCGGGCTACACGCTCACGGCCAGCGCGGTGGGCGGCAAGTCGCAAGACAAAGACGAATCCTGCAAGTCGATGCGCGTCGTGCTGGCCGCGGGCAACCTGAGCTACAGCGCCAAGTGCGGTGCTTGCGACAGCTTCAGCAGCAGCGACGTACAGCGCTGCTGGAACCGGTAGATCGCATGCGCGAAGAGCCCCGCCCGCAACGCGGCCTGACGCTGGTGGAATTGCTGGTGGCGGTGGTGCTGCTTGGCGTGTTGGTGGCGGTGGCTGCGCCCAGCATGCGCGACATGATTGCGCGCCAGCGCGTGCGCGCCATCAACGCCGAGCTCGTCACCGACTTGCAATATGCGCGCAGCGAAGCCGCGCGCATGAACCGGCCGGTGCTGATCTCGTTTGAAAACAATGCCAGCCAGAGCTGCTACACCATGTACGTGCGTGGCGTGGTGGGCTTTTGCAGTTGCTCGCGCGGCGCCGGCAACGCCTGCCGCTTCGGCCCGACCGAGATCAAGACCGTGCAGGTGCCCAGGAGCCGCGACATCAGCATCACCGCCGTGAGCAGCGAAGACACCAACGACCTGGCCTTCAGCGCCCAGGACGGCATGCTCAACCACACCGGCTTCACCATCGACGTGGCCAGCAGCGTGCATGGCAAGCTGCGCACCACGCTCAACATGGCCGGCCGGGTTTCCAGTTGCACGCCCGACGGCTCCATCAGTGGAGTCACACCATGCTGAGGCCGGCACCACGGCGCCGCGGCGGCCAAGCCGGTCTGTCACTGGTCGAACTGCTGGTGGGCATCACCATCGGCATGTTCATCGTTGCTGGCGCCGCCTTTGTGCTGTCGTCGCAACTCAATGACAACCGCCGCCTGGTGGTGGAAGCGCAGATCCAGCAAGACCTGCGCGCCACCACCGACATCATCACGCGCGAGTTGCGCCGCGCCGGCTACTGGAAGAACGCGCCCGACGGCATCTGGGTGGCCGGCGCCACCAGCGTCAAGACCAACCCTTACTCCACCGTTGCCCTGCCCGGCGACGCCGCCACCGGCAGCGAAGTGCGCTTGAGCTACTTTCGCCCGCCCATCGCCGGTGAGTTGGACAACGATGTGGTGGACGACCGCGAACAAGCGGGGTTCCGCCTCAGCGGTGGCGCCTTGCAAGTCTTGCTCGGCGCGGGCAACTGGCAAACGCTGACCGACCCCAACACCCTGAAGCTCACGCGCTTCGCCGTCACCCTGGCCAGCCAGCCGGTGCCACTGGTGTGCCACACCACCTGTGTGGACGCCACCACGTGCCCGCCGCGCATCAACGTGCGCCAGCTCAGTGTGGCCATTGAAGGCGAGGCGGCCAGCGATGCGCGCGTGAAGCGCAGCATGAACAGCAGCGTTCGCCTGCACAACGACACCATCACCGGGAGCTGCCCGTGACGCCGGTGCGGGTGCCCGCGAACGCGCAGCGCGGCGCCGCCACGCTGGTCATCGTGATGGTGATGTTCTTCGTCATGGCCATGGTGGCGGCGTATGCCAGCCGCAACCTGATCTTCGAACAGAAGACTTCAGCCAACCAATATCGCTCGACTCAGGCGTTCGAGGCGGCGCAGGCCGGCATCGAATGGGCACTGGTCATGCTCAACAGCGGGCGCATCGACGCGGCCTGCTTGCCCAGCACCAGCGCAGGCGACAACAGCTTCCGCGAGCGCTACTTGAGCATCGACGATGCCGGGCTGTACACCCGCCGCACCTTCACACCGGCGGCCACAGCCGTGCCGCTCAACCCGGGCTGCGTGCGCACGGCCGCGGGCGGCCTGAGTTGCAGTTGCCCCGCCAGCACGACACCTGCTCTGGCCGCCCCGGCTGGCCCGGGTTCGTTCCCGGCGTTCCAACTGGTGTTCCTGGGCTTGGACAAACCCGGCACGGCGCAGGTCACTTCGTATGTCTGCACGCAATGGAACCCGGCCTGCCTGCTCGGCCAGGGCGCCGTGTCGGGTGACGCCGCCGCAGTGGTCAGCGTGGTGGTGTCGCTGGCGCGCAGCCTGCATGTCATGCCGGCCGCAGCGCTCACCGTGCGCGGCAACGTGGCCGTGGGCAGCGCCGCGCTGCGCCTGCACAACACTGACCCCGCCAGCGGCGGCCTCACCCTGCATGCCGGGGGC
>JAYUPO010000571.1:0-2450 GCA_043760085.1 Burkholderiales bacterium | reverse complement strand
ATGAGCGCTTGGGAAAGGCCCGGCGCGCTCATGAAGCACCAAACGCTTTCGCGCGCTCGCGCAACTGGAACTTTTGAATCTTGCCGCTGGGCGTGCGCGGCAGCTCATTGATGACTTCCACGCGCTCGGGCCAGTACTGCTTGGCGACTTGGCATTGCGCCATGTAGGCCTGCAGATCGCCCAAGCCGAATTGCGCGCCGGGCTTGAGCACCACGTAGACGCAGCCGCGTTCGCCCAGGCGTTTGTCGGGGTAGCCCACCAGCGCGGCCGCGGCAATGGCCGGGTGCTTGAACAAGAGGTTTTCGATTTCCACCACCGGCACGTTTTCACCGCCGCGAATCAACACGTCTTTGGTGCGGCCGTTGATGCGGATGTAGCCCTCGGCGTCCAGGTAAGCCAGGTCGCCGGTGTCGAACCAGCCCTCGGCGTCGAAGGTGGGGATGTCGGGCCGCTTGTAGTAGCCGATGAACATTTGCGCGCCGCGCACTTGCAGCGCACCGGTCTCACCAGCGGTCAACACCTGGCCACTGGTGCCCACCACGCGCACATGCACACCATCGAGCGGGCGGCCGTCGGTGCTGGCGGATTTTTCATGCGCTCGCTCGGGCTCGGTGAGCGTGCTGGCCAGCGACTCGGTCATGCCCCACAGGCTGCTCACGTTCAACTGCAACTCGCGCGCGGCGCGTTCGATCATGGCCGGGGGGATGGGCGCGCCGCCGCACAGGAAGGTGCTGAGTTTGGGGCGCGGGCCGCCGGCGGCAACGGCGTCGCAGATGTCGGTGAGGAAGGGGGTGGAGGCCGCGGTGTGCGTCACGCCTTCGGCCGCCATGATGGCCACGCCGGCCTTGCCTTCCCACACATCCTGGAACACCACCGTGCAGCCCAGGCACAGGCCCTGGAACAGCACCGCGGCATAGCCCGTCATGTGGCCCAGCGGCGAGCAGGCCAGCAGCACATCGGTGTCATCCAGGCCAAAGCGCCCGGCCAGGCCGTTGATGCAGGCCACCATGCTGTTGCAGGTGTGCATCACGCCCTTGGGCTCGCCCGTGGTGCCGGACGTGAACATCAGTACCGTTAACTCCTCGGCTCGGGCCGGCGCAGCGGCGGGCGTGGCCGGCGGCGGCACTTCCTGCGTGCCTTGCAGCAGTGCGGCATCGAACGCATTGGCGCCCGTGCCGTTCACCACCAGCACATGCTTGAGCTGTGGGCATTTGGCCAACAGGTTCTGCGCCATGGCTTCATGGTCGAAGCCGCGGAACAGCTTGGGCACGACCAGCACCTTGGCTTGGCAAAAGCCGACCATGAAGCCCAACTCGCGCTCACGAAAGATCGGCATCAACGGGTTCACCACCGCGCCGATGCGCCCGCAGGCCAGCGCCGCCACGGCAAATTCCCACCAGTTGGGCAATTGCACCGAAACCACGTCGCCCGCGTTTACGCCCAGGCTGCGCAAGGCGGCGGCAGCGCGCGCCACCATCTGGGCCAGTTCGCCATAGGTGATGCGCCGGGGTGGTGTGCCCGCGGGCGCATCGGCCCGGTAGGCCACCACGGCGGGCTTGGCGGCGTGCCGGGCGGCAGCCTGCACGAACAGGTCGTCGGTGGTGCGATCGGCCCACCAGCCCTGGGCGCGCATGCGTGCGGCGTAGGCGGCTTGGTCAAACGTTGCGGTTTCGGGCATCAAGGGGCTCCTGCGGCTGAAGTCGTTCACTAACGTACGACCTATTATCAGCAGGCCGGGCCGGCAGGGTCAATCGGGAATCCGACCCAAGCCCTGCCGGCTCCGTAGTTTCCATAGGTCGTACGCATGTGCACGTTCTATAAGCTCGGCGCAACCGGTTCAGCGCACACGCCAAGGAGTTGCCCATGATGCAAGCAGCCGTTCTGGAAGCACGTGGCCGCGCCGGCCTGGTGGTGCGCGAATTTCCAAAGCCCGTGCCGCAGCCCGGCGAGGCCTTGATGCGGGTGCACGCTGCGGCCCTGAACCGGGTGGACTTGTACATGCGCGACAGCGGCGTGGGCATCAGCCACAGCCTGCCGCTGGTGCAAGGTGTTGAAGCGGCCGGGGTGATGGCGCAGGTGAGCGCCGACAGCGGCCTGCACGTGGGCCAGAAGGCGGTGCTGTTTTCGGGCGCCTATTGCGGCCAATGCCGCTACTGCCGCGCCGGCGACCAGCCGCTGTGCCTGCGCGCCAACATCATGGGCGAACACCGCCATGGTGGCTTCGCGCAGTACCTGGCCATGCCGGCCAAATGCTTCGTGCCGCTGCCTGACGACGCCGACCTGGTGGCCGCCGGTGCGCTGATGACCGGCCACGTCACCGCCTGGCGCATGCTGTTCGGCAAGCGCACGTTGCGCCCGGGCGAAACCGTGCTCATCGTGGGCATTGGCGGTGGCGTGGCGGTGGCCACGTTGCAACTGGCGTTGCGTGCCGGTGCGCGGGTGATCGTCAC
>JAYUPO010000570.1:0-2454 GCA_043760085.1 Burkholderiales bacterium | reverse complement strand
AGTATTTGCGAAAGGCCTGCACCTCGAAGGGCAGCTCCTGGCCATCGGGTTTGACCACCACCTGGCGCGGCAAGTCCACCGTCAGGCTGTAGCCGGGAAAGGCCAGCACTTCGTCGAACAGCCGCGCCACTTGCGCTTCAGGCAGCACCACCGGCAGCAAGCCGTTCTTGTAGCAGTTGTTGAAGAAGATGTCGGCGTAGCTGGGGGCGATCAAGGCGCGAAAGCCGAATTGATCGAGCGCCCAGGGTGCATGCTCCCGGCTCGATCCGCAACCAAAGTTGCGCCGCGCCAACAGCACTGAAGCACCCTGGTAGCGCGCCTGGTTCAGCACGAAGTCGGGGTTGGGCTTGCGCACCACATCGGGCTGGCCGGGCTCGCCTTTGTCGAGGTAGCGCCATTCGTCAAACAGGTTGGGGCCGAAGCCCGAACGCTCGATGGACTTGAGGAATTGCTTGGGAATGATCGCGTCGGTGTCGACGTTCTCGCGGTCCAACGGCGCGACCAGGCCCTTGTGTACGGTGAAGGCTTGCATGGCTGGCTTTCGATTCAACTAAGCGATGCGGCGCACATCAACAAAGTGCCCCTGCAAGGCCGCCGCCGCGGCCATGGCCGGGCTGACCAGGTGGGTGCGGCCGCCCGCGCCCTGGCGGCCTTCGAAATTGCGGTTGCTGGTGGAGGCGCAGCGCTCGCCGGGCTCCAGCCGGTCAGCATTCATGGCCAGGCACATTGAACAGCCCGGCTCGCGCCACTCAAAACCGGCGGCCTTGAAAATCTTGTCCAGCCCTTCGGCTTCGGCCTGCGCCTTGACCAAGCCCGAACCCGGCACCACCAGCGCCAGCTTAACGTTTGCGGCAACCTTCCCGCCCACGCGCTTGACCACCGCGGCGGCTTCGCGCAGGTCTTCGATGCGGCTGTTGGTGCACGAGCCGATGAAGACCTTGTCGATGCGGATGTCGGCAATCGCCTTGTTCGGCGCAAGGCCCATGTAGACCAGGGCGCGCTCGATGGCACCGCGCTTGACCGGGTCTTTTTCCTTGTCGGGGTCGGGCACCCGGTCTTCGATCGACAGCACCATCTCCGGGCTGGTGCCCCAGGTGACTTGCGGGCGCACCTGCGTGGCATCAAGCTCCACCACCGCGTCCCATTTCGCGCCGGGGTCGCTGTGCAGGCCGCGCCACTGCGCCACGGCCACGTCCCACTCCACGCCCTTGGGTGCCAGCGGGCGGCCTTTCACATAGTCGATCGTCTTGTCGTCAACCGCCACCATGCCCGCACGCGCGCCGGCCTCGATGGCCATGTTGCACAGCGTCATGCGCCCTTCCATGCTCAAGGCGCGGATCGCCGAGCCGGCAAATTCAATCGTGCTGCCCGTGCCGCCGGCCGTGCCGATGCGCCCGATGATGGCCAGCGCAATGTCCTTGGCCGTGCAGCCGCGCGGCAAGGCGCCGTCCACTTTGATGAGCAGGTTCTTTGCCTTCTTCGCGAGCAAGGTCTGCGTGGCCAGCACATGCTCAACCTCACTGGTGCCGATGCCATGCGCCAGCGCACCGAAGGCGCCGTGGGTGCTGGTGTGCGAATCGCCGCACACCACCGTCATGCCCGGCAGCGTGGCGCCTTGCTCGGGCCCGATCACATGCACGATGCCCTGGCGCTTGTCGAGGAACGGAAAAAAGGCCGCCGCACCGTGCGCGGCGATGTTGGCATCCAGCGTGGTGATTTGCAGCTTGCTGATGGCGTCTTTGATGCCGTTGTAGCCGTCGGCCCAGCCCGTGGTGGGCGTGTTGTGGTCGGCCGTGGCCACCACCGAACTCACGCGCCAGACCTTGCGCCCGGCCAGGCGCAGGCCTTCGTAGGCTTGCGGGCTGGTCACTTCATGCACCAGGTGGCGGTCGATGTACAGCGTGGCGGTGCCGTCGTCTTCGGTGTGGACGACATGGTCGTCCCAGAGCTTGTCGTACAGGGTTCTGGCGGTCATGGGGGCTGGCCGGGTGGGTGCTTGAGCGCGCATTTTCCTGCAAGTTGACGCCAGCCCACTCCCAATGTCGATTCGTGGCTGACGTTGGCCCAGTGAACGCACGCCAGTGCGCGCTGCCATTCGTCTAGCTAGAGGTCCTTCTGCACGCGAACGAACAGGCGTTGAAGGCCGGCAACAGTTCCTCCGCGCCTTCGAAAGGTCGCCTTTTGCATCTGGGCAGTTGAAAGTTTGCTTCGCTTGCTCAGAGGGGAAGTCGCTTGTGGCCGCAATCTGTTCGCCGATGGTCTTCACGCCAGCTATGAGCCTCTCTTGAAGTTCGAGTGGGTGCAGGAGCGGCGCATTTGGCGTCTGGGCGGGGTCAAGGGCAGGTTAGGCGCTGGTTAGTCTTACTGTGTCACACATTTAGTCGCGTCGTCGACTGGCTCTGGCGTTTGTGGACGGCAAGCAGAAGTTGGGCGAGTGCGACGGCGATCTCCCAG
>JAYUPO010000569.1:0-6074 GCA_043760085.1 Burkholderiales bacterium | reverse complement strand
CAACTGCTGTTCAAGGTAGTTCAGCGCATAGCTGCCGGCGCCGGTCTCGCTGGCCGCGTCGAGCGTGTCGCGGCCCAGATCAAGGCGCAGATAAGGCGCCAGCAACAGCCGCTGCAAGCGCCGCTCATAGGCGGTGGCCAGCGAGGCGAACCATTGGCTGCCGCGGCGCTGCAGCAAGGCCACATCGTCGATCGGCTCGACCGGGCGCTGGCCACTGAAGTGCAGCCGGCCGCGGCCGATCAAGGCGTCGACATGCCAGCGCGGCGCGGCTTGCAGGCTGGCATACAGCGACAAGCTCTGCGCCCGCGCACGGCTGCGGGTGCCGTCGTTGCCGATGTCGCTGCGTTCCAGGCCGTGGCCCAGCGCCACGCCGGCCAGCAGGCTGGCGCCGAAGCGGCGGTCCAGGCCCAGGGTCAGGCCATCACTGTCAAAGGCCATGCCGGCCTGCTGCGCCGTGGCCTTGCGCTGGCCGAGCTGCACGCCCCCGGCCAGCCAAACGCCGGCGCCGCCGCGCGCGCCAGGCAGGCCGCCGCCGCCGGCCAAACGTTCCACATCAGCCACATCCAGCGCGGCGCCCTGGGCCAGGCGCGCCAGGGCCAGCAGGGGCTGCACGTCGCTGCCGCTGGGCGCCAGGCTGGGCAGCCACTGTGGCAAGGCCGCCAGGGCAGCGGCGGTGTGGCTGCCTGAATGGGCGGCTGCTTCGGATGTTGGCCGCATGGCGTCAGGCCAGGTTGACGGCCAGGCTGCCTGCCGCGCTGGCAGCGGCGTGGCCAGTGGGCCTTGAATCACCGCGGCGGTGGCCGGGGCCGCCTGGGCCACATCACCCTGGCCGCGCAGGCTTTCCTGGCGGCGCTGGATGTTGAATTGCTGGGCACCGGCAAAGCGCCGCGCGGCCGCCGCCTGTGCGCCGAGCAAACCGGTGACGCCGGCGTTGCTGGCCGGGTCCGGCCGGCCCACCACCTGCACGCTGACCGTGGCCGGCGCCGAGGCGCCCACCGGGTTGAAGGCGATGACGCTAAACGCATCGGGCCCGAAGTAGTCGTGCCGGGGCGTGTAGATCACCTGGGTGCCCGAAACCACAACCGCGCCATGCGCCGGCGCCGCGGTGACGTTCAGTCCGCTGACCTTGAACCCGGTGATGCGGGCACCCAGGTCGATCACGGCGGCCGTGTTCAGCGGCACGGTCAACGCCGCCGCGCTCACGCTGGGCGGGGCGCAGGCGATGCGCAGCGTGGTGCTCGCCTGACCCTGGCCGATGTCGTTCTGCGCTGACAAGACCAATGCGACGTCGCCAAACACCTGCGGCGTGCCGCTGATGGCGCCGCTGTTGGCATCGATGCTCAGGCCGGCGGGCAGCGGCGCGGCCGCGTAGCTGCCCGCCGTGATGGGCGGGCGGCTGGCCAGCACCTGCGCGCCGAAGGGCTGGCCGCAGGTGGCGTTCAGTGCCGCCGGGTTGGTGGTCACGGCAGGCGGCAGCGCGTTGCCGATGTTGACGGTGACGCGGCCCGAGGCCGTGCGCAGTGCGTTGGCGGGGCCGTTGCTGACGCTGTAGTCAAAGCCGCCCTGGGCCGCCACCACCTGCGGCGTGAAGACGATGTCGTAGCGGTAACTGGCTGCCGTGGCATCGGCCGGCACGGCAACCACGCTCACACTGCCCCGGCTGGCGCCCGAGACCGTGACCAGGTCGTTGGCCGGCACGCCTGCACCCAGCAAGGGGTAGACGTTGATCGTGATCGGGGTGCCGGGTGTCGTGGCCTGGGTCGTGTTGGCCGCCGTCGGGGCCACGAAGGTGCCGATGTACAGCGCCAGGCTGAGCAGTTCGTCGGCGCTGAGCGCGCCCACGCTGCCGCCTTCCGCGTAGCGGCTGTTCATCGTGGCCACGTTGACGACGGCGGCGCTGATCGCGGCCAGGCTGTTTGCACCGTTCAGGATCTTGCTGGCATTGCCGGCAATGTCGGCGTGGCAAGTCGTGCACGCCTTGCTGGTAAACAAGCCGCTGCCCGTGGCCACCGACACACCGGCCGCAGCCGGCGCGGGCACCAACCAGCAAGCCAGCGTCAGCAGCCAGCCCAAACACCCGGCTTGATGTGACAAGCTGCCTCGGCCCAGGTCGCGCTTCATCACCACCTCCGCCATGTTGTCAGCCATGTTGTCAGCCAGTTTGCCGTCATGCCGGGCGGCCTACTTGCGTGCGCGCCAGCGCGCGGCCTCGGCCGGCCGGCCGAGCTGGGTCAAGCATTGCGCGTAGTCTTCAACCAGGCCAGCCCAGGCTTCTCCTTGAGGGCTGCCACGCGCTTCGTGAACCCCGATGGCGCGGCGCAACAAGGGTTCGGCCTGGTCGGGTTGCTTCAGGTACAGGTGGGCCAGGGCCAGCCGATGCGCCACCACGGCCACGCGCCGTTCGTCGCTGCCACTGGCTTGGCCAAAGATTTCCAGCGCCTCGCGATACAGCGGCACGGCGGCGTCGACACGGCCGGCCTGGTGGTGGGCCTGGGCCAGGTTGTTCAAGGTGACGGCCAGGTCGGGGTGGTCACTGCCAAGGTGCTCGCGCTGCGCCGCCGCCGCGCGGCTGTAGTGATCAACCGCCTTGTCCAGCGCGCCTTGGCGAAAGTACAGCGCGCCCAGGTTGACCAGGCTTTGCGCCACGTCGGGGTGTTGCGGCGGCAGCGCGTTGCGGCGCAGGGTCAAGGCGTCTTGCAGGAACACGGCGGCCTCGTCGTCGCGGCCGGTCTCGAACAGGTACACGCCCAGGTTGTTCAGCGCGGTGGCGGTGTCGGGGTGAGCGGGGCCGTCGAGCCGTCGCGTGGATTCCAGGGCTTCGCGCAGCAGGCTCTCAATGCGCGCGCGCATCTCGGGGCTGTCAGGGCCGCTGCGTTTGAGCACCAACGCCAGGTTGCCTTCAATGGTGGCGACGAGCCGCTCGTCGGGCTTGCCGCCTTGCATCTGCAGCAGCAGCGCTTCCTCGTACAGGCTGCGCGCGTCGTCCAGCCGCCCCTGGTGCTTGCGCAGCAGGGCCAGGTTGTTGATGCTTTGCGCCAGCGCCACATCGTCAATGGCCGGCGCCTGGCGGTTGGCTTGCACGGCAGCTTCCAGATACGGCTGTGCCTTGGCCAACTGCCCCATCTGCAACGCGGCCAGGCCTGCGGCGCTGAGGTAGGCCGGGTCTTGCGGCAGCAGCCGCGCGGCCTGGGCGAAACGGTCTAGCGCGCTGCGGTAATTCACCTCGGTGCGCGCCAGCTCGCCCAGCGCGTAGGCCGCGTGGGCGGCATCGGCAGCGGGGCCGGGTTGGTCGGCCACCTGCGCCAACAAGGCCCGGGCTGGCGCGGTGTCGTTGGCGCGCAAGGCCAGTTGGGCTTGCTGTTGCGCGGCCGCGGGCACACCACTGCCCAGCGCGCGCAAGGCACGGTCAAGTTGCCCCAGTGCGGCACTGCGCTCGGCCGCGGCCGCTGGCGCGTCGGCCCGCTTGCGTTGCAACTCGGCGAGTTCGCGGCCCAGGGCATCGCGCAGCGCCCATTCCTGTAGGGCGGTGCGGGCCAGTTGGGCCAGGATCTCCTGATGGCGTTGGTCCAACGATTTGAGCGCCTGCTCGCTGGTGACCGGAATGTCCGGGCTGGTCAGCTCATTGACCACCCAGCCCGCGCCCGCCAGCACCAGGCCCGCTGAAACGGCAGCTGCGACCGCGTGGCGCCGCAACGCGGCGCGCGCGCGGCGCCACAACCGGCCCGCCCGTGACAGTGCGCCGCGGCAGCAAAGCGCTTCAATCGAATCGATCAGGCGCTGTGCATCGAACGCAAACCTCAACTCGCTGATCTCGGCCGCGTTGCGTTGCACCAGGGGCGCGATGTCAGGCGGCAACTCGCTGTGGGCGGGAACTTTGGCGCCGTCGATCATGGCCGGGATGACCAGTTTGCCCAGGCGTAGCGCGGTGGCGATTTCGAGCTTGACGAAGTCGCCCGCTTCATCGAGCCGGCGCCGGCCCGTGGGCGTGGTGGCCACCACCCACTGCCGGCCGATCACCGCCACCAGCGCGTCGCAGCGCACGATGTGGCTGTCGATCACCGCGGCAAACTGCTCGCCGGGAATGATGTCATCCAGGTCGCGGAAGATGTTGCGGGCCCCAAAGTACACGCCCAGGCATTCCGACAAACGCCCTGTGCTGGCCGCGCTGTCTTCGCGTCGATAGCTGATGAACACCTTGGGCATGACGAACCGTGCGGGGCATTGTTGCCCCCTGGCCCGCCGCGCCCATCCCTAGCATGCCTGCACTCAAACCGCCCGTCGCACAGGGCGGCGGCCGCACTCGGCGCTACAGGCTGAACACCTTGCCCGGGTTCATGATGTTGTGCGGGTCCAGCGCACGCTTGATGCTGCGCATCATGTCCACCGCAGCGCTGCCGGCTTCATCCACCAGGTAGGCCATCTTGTGCAGGCCGATGCCGTGTTCACCGGTGCAGGTGCCTTGCAGGCGCAGGGCACGCCGCACCATCTGCACGTTCAGCCGTTCGACCTTGGCGCATTCTTCGGCGTCGTTCGGGTCTAACAGGTAGCTCAGGTGGAAGTTGCCGTCGCCGACGTGGCCAACGATCCAGTAAGGAATGCCGGCGGCCTCGGCTTCGGCCACAGATTCATTGATGCTCTCGGCCAGATTGGAAATCGGCACGCAGGTGTCGGTGCTCTGGCAGCGGCAGCCCGGCCGCACTTGCAGCGCGGCAAAGTAGGCCTGGTGGCGCGCCTTCCACAGCTTGGTTCGCTCTTCGGGGCTGCTGGCGTATTCAAACGCGGTGCCGCCGTGTTCATGCGCCACCTCTTGCACCGTGGCGGCCTGTTCCTTCACGCTGGCCGGGCTGCCGTGGAATTCCATCAGCAACATCGGTGCCTCGGGCAGCGTGAGCTGTGAATGGCGGTTGACGGCGCGAATGGCGTTGGCATCGAGCAGCTCGCAGCGCGCGATCGGCACGCCCAGTTGAATCACCTGGATCGTTGCCCGCACCGCGGCGTCCACGCTCGGGAAGGTGCACATCGCCGCACTCACCGCCTCGGGCAGAGGGTACAGCTTGAGCGTGATTTCGGTGATCACGCCCAGCGTGCCTTCGCTGCCCACGAACAAGCGCGTCAGGTCGTAGCCGGCGCTGCTTTTCTTGGCCCGCGTGCCGGTGCGCACCGCTTCGCTGCCTTGCGTCGGGTGGGCGGTGACGACTTCAAGCGCCAGCACGTTCTCACGCATGGTGCCGTAGCGCACGGCGTTGGTGCCGCTGGCCCGCGTGGCCGCCATGCCGCCGATCGACGCATCGGCGCCGGGGTCGATGGGAAAGAACAGCCCGGTGTCCTTGATCTCGCGGTTGAGCTGCTCGCGCGTCACGCCGGGCTGCACCGTCACCGTCAGGTCTTCGGCGTTCACCCGCACAACCTTGTTCATGCGGCTCACGTCCACACTCACGCCGCCTTGCACGGCCAGCAGGTGGCCTTCAAGCGACGAGCCCACACCGAACGCGATCACCGGCACGCGGTGAGTGTTGGCCAGCGCCACCACGGCGACCACGTCTGCGGTGCTTTCACAAAACACCACGGCCTCGGGCGGCGTGGTGGCGTACACCGATTCGTCGCGGCCGTGCTGGTCGCACACCGCCTGGGCGGTGGAGCAACGCTCGCCGAAGTGCGCGCGCAAGGCGCTCAGCATGGCCGCGGGCACGGCACGCCGTTGGGTAGCAAGCAGGGTGGCGGCGGGTAGCGGGGCATTCATGGTGGCTCCTCGTAGGCTGGGCCGGGACATTCTAGAAGCGCCCCTTGACCACGCTGGTCTCAAGCGCGCCGACCAACGGCCGATAGCGCAAGACGAGGCAGCGGAATTCGCAATGAACCCTGAACGCAGAAACCTGTACCGCATCCTGCATGTGCAACCCGAGGCGCCGGCAGAAATCATCAAGGCCAGCTATCGCACCTTGATGAGTTCGCTGCGCATGCACCCCGACCTGGGCGGTGATGCGCGCCAGGCTGCGCTGATCAACGCCGCCTATGAGGTGCTGGGCGACGCGGCCCGGCGCGGCGAGTACGACCGCTCGCGGGCCGCCGCCGCC
>JAYUPO010000568.1:0-6081 GCA_043760085.1 Burkholderiales bacterium | reverse complement strand
CGGCACGCAACAGCTTTTGCAGCGTGATGGGTTTTTCAAGAAAGGCCACGGCGCCATGCCGGGTGGCTTCGACCGCCGTGTCGATGGTGCCGTGGCCGCTCATCATGATCACCGGCATGCCCAGCATGCCCATGGCGCCCCATTCTTTGAGCAGCGTGATGCCGTCGACATCGGGCATCCAGATGTCCAGCAGAACGAGATCGGGGCGCGCACGCTCACGATAGGCGCGGGCCTGGGCGGCGTCTTCCGCCAGTTCCACGGTGTGGCCTTCGTCGCCGAGGATGTCGGACAACAGGCCACGGATGCCCAACTCGTCGTCCACCACCAATATGATTGCCATGAGCCCTTACTGCACCTGCGTTGCTTCCCCGGTGGCGCTGTCTTGGCCCGCCGTGGTGAAGAGGGAAAATGATATCGAAACTCGCGCGCCACCCGGGCCGCCGTTGCCGTCTTCGCGCGCGGGCCGGTTGGTCACGCGAACCTGGGCCCGGTGTTCATCGGCAATCTTCTTGACCACCGCCAGCCCCAGCCCGGTGCCTTTGGCCTTGGTGGTGACGTAGGGTTCAAAGGCCCGCGCCAGCACCTGGTCGGCAAAGCCGGGCCCATTGTCGGCCACGCTGAGGCGCACCGCGCGCAACTCACCTTGCTCGCCATGCGCACTGTGCGTGGTGACTTGCACCAGCCCGTTGGGCCGTGCCGCGACAGCATCCAGCGCGATTTGCACCAGGTTGTGGAGCACCTGGCGCAACTGCGATGCGTCGCCCATGATTCTGGGCAGCCCCACTTCGTATTCCACCGCCAGGTGGCCTTGCTCATGGGCCTGGCCATACAGCGCCACCACTTCGCTCACCAAGTCATTCAGGTCAAGCGGCTCCAGCCGCGCGGCCGGCAGGCGCGCGTAGTCGCGAAACTCGTTGACCAGTTGCTTCATGGCCTGCACCTGGTTGACGATGGTTTCCACCGATTTGATCAACAGGGCCTGCTCGGCGCCTTCCAGGCGCGGCTGGAGTTTCTGACGCAAGCGCTCGGCCGACAGCTGGATCGGCGTGAGCGGGTTCTTGATCTCGTGCGCCAGGCGACGCGCCACCTCTGCCCAGGCCGCGGCGCGCTGTGCCGAGACGACCTCGGTGATGTCGTCAAACACCATCAGCCGCGCGTCATTGGGCAGGGCAGCGCCGCGCACCAGCAGCGTGAGCGAATGCTGGTTGTTGATGCGCAGCTCGAAGGCGTCTTGCCACAGGTCGCGCTCGGCGGCCTCCGGGCTGAGCGCATGCAGCTCGAAGCGCTGCCACACGCTGTGCGCGAACGCGCCGAGCTCAGGCACTTCATCCAGCCGCCGGCCGCGGTAGGCCGACAACGGCAGGCGCAGGATGCGGGTGGCGCCGGGGTTGACGGTGTCGATGTGGCCCTGCCGGTCAAACACGATGACGCCGGCGGTGAGGTTGTCCAGGATGGTCTGCAACCCGGTACGAGCGCCTTCAAGCTGCGCCACGCCGCGCTGCACATCTTCGCGCGCCTGGGCGAGCAGCGCGGTCATGTCGGCGAAGGAACGGGTCAAGCCGCCAAGCTCGTCGCGCGACGCGAACACGGGTTTGGCGCTGAGGTCGCCCGCCGCCACGTCGCGCACGCCATCGGCCAGCACCAGTAGCGGGCGCACGAGCTGGTTGCCCAGCAGGGCGGCCAGCAACACGGCGCCGAAGACGGCCAGCACCAGGGCCAGCGTCAGCGTGCCCAGGTACATGCGGCGCAGGCTGTCGCGCGCCAGGGCGCGCCGCTGGTATTCGCTGTAGGCCGACTGCACCGCCAGGGCATTGGCAGCCATGCTGGCGGCGATCGGCTGCACGGCCAGCAAGTAACGGTCGTCGGAGCCTGCCAAGGCCAGCGTGCGTCTGGGCAGCAGGGTCAGCGCGCGCACGCGCGGCGCGGTGCGTGCCATGGCCGGTGCGCTTTCGTCATCAAGCCCTTCCAAAACCACCGCCACCCGCGCACCGCGACCCTGCCACAGCACGGCCGACGGCCTTTCGGGCGATTCAGCGCCCGTGCTGGCGCTGAGCAGGGGCTGGCCGCTCGGGCCCAGCAGCAGCAGTGCTTGCAGGTCGAGCTGCTGACGCACGCGCTCCAGCGCCAATGCGTTGGGGCTCTCCTCAGCTTCGCCCAGGCGTTGTGCGGCCAGCCGGGTTCGTGCCGATAACTCGCTCAGCGACTGCTCCAGCGTGCCCTTGCCCAAGGCCAGGCCTGCGTCGAGCGCGCTGGCCACCTTGACGTCAAACCAGGCTTCGATGCTGCGCGAGACGAACTGGTACGACACGGTGTAGATGAGCAGCCCAGGCACCAACCCCACCAGCGCAAAGATGCCGGCCAGCTTGGCCAACAACCGGCTGCCGAACTTGCCGCGCCGCATGCGCACAAACAGGCGAGTGGCCGCGGCGCCCACCACCACCAGCAGCAAGGCCGCGGCCGCAACATTGACCCAAAACAGCCAGACGAAGTGGCGTTCTTCGAAGCCGTAAGCCTGGGTGGTGAGCGAGATCACAAAGGCCAACACCAAGGCCGCGCCAGTGCCGGCCAAGACAGAGATCGCCCAAGCCCAGCGGCTTGACTTGGTCATGGGTAGCGGCCAGCCAAGCTCGCGGCCGCGAGACCGCCAGGTGGGGTCATGGCGGATCCAGGCGCAGCGTGCGCTCGATGCCCAGTTGCCAGTCGCTCTGACCGCCCAGGCCGATCTGCATCGGGCTGGGCAGTTGCGTGCTGTCCAGCCGGTAGCTGAATTCCACGTAGTGGCGAGCCTCGGGGTCGAGCGCGGCCAACTCGGCCAGCCGCCAGCGTGTGGCGCGGGTGATCACGGCCAGTGCTTCGGGCAAGGTGGGGTGCGTTTGACTGAAGCCACCCAGGCTGACGCGCCAGGTGGTGGTCAGGGGCTGAAAGGCCACGCGCCAGGAACGGGTGACGCGGGCCAGGCGCTCGTCGCGCCAATACCAGCGGTTGCGGTACAGCGTGGCTTCGGCCACGAAGTAAAGCGGCACGCCGTGCTGCAAGGCACCTTCCACAGCGCGCGGCAAAGTCAGCCGGGCATCAAAACTGACGGTGAGCAAACCGTCTTCGCGGCGCAAGTCGAGGCTGGCCAGCTCCACGCCCTGGGCCAGGGCCGGCGCGGGGGCGAGCAGCGCAAGCCACACACCAAGCGCCAGGCCCAACAGCTTGCGTCGGCGGACCGGAACAGGGCGCTTCACAGTGGCGATGACCGTCAGGGCTTGTGGATGAGGGCGTAGAAGAAACCGTCGTGCACGGTGGGCCCCGGGTGGGGGCTGCCGGCTGGGCAATTGTCGGCCAGCGGCAGCAAGTGCCCCGGCGCCGCGGCGTCCAGCCAGGCACTGGAGCCCGAATGACGTTGCAAAAATGCGTCGATTTGCTCGGCACCCTCGCGCTTGAATATCGAGCACGTGGCGTAAAGCAGCCGCCCGCCGGGTTTGAGCAACGGCCACAGTGCGTCCAGCAACTGCGCTTGCTCGAGCGCCAGGGCAGGCAGGTCGGCGGGCCGGCGCAACCAGCGGATGTCAGGGTGGCGCCGCACGATGCCGGAGGCCGTGCACGGCGCATCCAGCAAGATAGCGTCAAACAGTTGCCCGTCCCACCAAGCCGCTGGCACGCGAGCGTCGGCGGCCACAAGGTGCGCGGCCAAGCCCAGGCGCGACAGGGTTTGCTCAACCTTGACTAGGCGCGCGGCGTCGCGATCCAGACACCATAGCGACAGATTCGCCAATTCAAGCAGATGCGCCGCCTTGCCGCCCGGTGCCGCGCAGGCATCAAGCACACGCGCGCCGGCTGGCAAGCCGGCGGCGCCGAGCAGCAACGGCGCTGCACGTTGCGCGCTGGCATCTTGAATCGAGACGACGCCCTGCGCGAACCCGGGCAACTGATCGACCGGGCACGGTTTTGCCAGCACCACGGCTTGGCCGCCCCAATGCGGCTCCGACAACACTTCCGCGGCCATGCCCGCCGCATCTAACCGACGCAGGTAATCGCAGCCGGAAAGATGTCGAACATTGACACGAAGAGTCATTGGGGGATGCTGGTTGGCAGCCAGCAGCAGGTCTTCCCATTGCGCAGGCCAATCAGCGCGCAGTTGTGTGATCCACCATTCAGCATGGTTGTAGCGGCCGGTGAGGGTGCGCTGCGCGCCTGCGATGAGCGCTGCGGACTCACGCAAGAAGCGGCGCAACACAGCGTTGACGAACGCGGCTGCTTGCGGCTGCAAATGGCGCGCCGCCGACACGGCTTGGTCGACCACCGTGTGCGGTGGGTAAGGTTGGCGCTCCTGAGGCCACATCAGCGCCAAGGCCACCACCAGCAGCGCGTCGATCTCCGGCGCCGGGCGCCGGCTCGCCAGTACCTTGCACACATGAGCGGCTGCACCCATGTGCCGCATAGAAGTGAAACTCAGGGCTTGGGTGCCTCCCCGCAAGGGACCTGGAACCTGCGCAATGGCCGCACTCAACGAATGCCCTTGGCGCACAAGCATGACGACACTTGCGGCGGAGCGAAGCACATCGCTCAGCGGGCAAGACGGCGCACCAACGGTTGTGACGGACATGCTGCCAGTCTAGACCCGGCTGATGTGTTGATCCGGGTGGTGGTGATCCGGCATCTGGCCAGGCCAGATACGTCCGTGCCATCAGCGCCCGCGCAACCAATCCGAAACTTGATCGTAGGGAGGCACCGTCGCGTCCTCAGGATCTTCCGCGCAGGGAAGAAAATGCAAAGTTTGATGGGCGAAGGCGACCGTATAAGGTGCTGGGCACTCCGCCAAGCTTCGGCGCGCCAACCATGAGGGTCGCGACTTGCTGTTGCGTTCCGCGCAAAATGGACAACACACTTACAACGCTCAATATGCCTGAAGAATCAAACTCCGTCACCCCAGCCACGCTCGGGCCAGTGCTGACCGAAGCTGAGTTGGCCCTCTTGCCCGCACATGAGCGCGTGCGCTACCGCGCCGTTGCCTCGGGTGGGCGATATCACGCGAACGACAACATTGCGCCGTTCGTGCGCGATGGCGAGCTTGATGAGATCAAGGCGGAGGTTCAACGTCGCATTGAGGAGGTGCTCATAGCGCTGGTGATCGATACACAAAGTGACCACAACACAAGAGGCACGGCGTGGCGGATGGCCAAGATGTACGTTGATGAAATTTTCCGCGGGCGCTACCAGCCCATGTCGCCCGTGACGGAGTTTCCAAACGCCGCACGGCTGAACGAGCTGATGATCGTCGGCCCAATCAGGGTGCGCAGCGCTTGCTCGCATCACCTGTGTCCCATCATTGGGCGGGCCTGGATTGGCGTGCTGCCAAACGAACACTCCAACCTCATCGGCCTGTCGAAGTACACCCGGATCGTTGAGTGGATCATGAGCCGACCCCAGATCCAGGAGGAGGCAGTCATTCAACTCGCCAACGAGTTGCAGCAACGGGTACAGCCAGATGGGCTGGCCATCGTCGTGCAAGCCGATCACTTCTGTATGCAGTGGCGCGGGGTGAAGGACGCCGAGTCGGCGATGGTGAACAGTGTCATGCGCGGCTCATTCCTGGAGGATGCGACATTGCGGCGCGAGTTCCTGTCGCTCTTGCCGCGCCATCAAGCATGAGCTGCAGGCAGGAAGACACCGCCCACGAAAATTGTTCGCCAGCGCTTGCGGAGCTCCAAAGCAATGTGCTAAAGTCATGGGCTTCGCTCAGCACAAACCGGCTAGACGAAAAGCGCTCAAGACAGCGTCTCTAAATAGCCGGCAAGTTGACAAGGAATAGCAAAGTAGGTCATAGTCCCACCTCTTTGCTGCTGCTGCCAAAAGTAGGCAGCCGCACCGCTCTTTAACAACATACAGCCGATAAGCGTGGGCGTTTAGACGAGAGTGCCAAGAGTCGCAAGACTCCAGGTCTTTTGACCTAGACGCTCATAGAAGTGAAGTTCACTTCAATTCTTTGAGTGATGTTTTATCAAGATCGAACTGAAGAGTTTGATCCTGGCTCAGATTGAACGCTGGCGGCATGCCTTACACATGCAAGTCGAACGGTAACGCGGGGCAACCTGG
>JAYUPO010000567.1:0-6091 GCA_043760085.1 Burkholderiales bacterium | reverse complement strand
GGCCCGATCGCCCAGAGCGAGCGCAACGCCGCGCGCATCTTCAACGCCGACCACTGTTTCTTCGTGACCAACGGCACCAGCACCAGCAACAAGATGGTGTGGCATCACACGGTGGCGCCGGGCGACGTGGTGGTGGTCGACCGTAACTGCCACAAGAGCATCCTGCACAGCATCATCATGACCGGCGCCATCCCCGTGTTCATGACGCCCACGCGCAACCACTACGGCATCATCGGCCCGATTCCGCAAAGCGAATTCACGCGCGAGGCCATCCAGCGCAAGATCGCCAAGAACCCCCTGCTCAAGGGCGTGGATGCGAAGAAGGTGCGCCCACGCATCATGACGTTAACCCAGAGCACCTACGACGGCGTGCTCTACAACACCGAAACCATCAAGGACATGCTCGATGGCTACGTCGACACGCTGCACTTCGACGAAGCCTGGTTGCCGCACGCCGCCTTCCACAAGTTCTATGGCAGTTTCCACTCAATGGGCCGCAACCGGCCACGCCCGAAGGAAGCCATGGTCTACGCCACGCAAAGCACGCACAAGCTGCTGGCGGGCCTGAGCCAGGCGTCGCAGGTGCTGGTGCAGGATTCACAGACCCGGCACCTGGACAAGCACTTGTTCAACGAGGCTTACCTGATGCATTCGAGCACCAGCCCGCAGTACGCCATCATCGCCAGTTGCGACGTGGCCGCGGCCATGATGGAGCCGCCCGGCGGCACCGCGCTGGTGGAAGAGAGCCTGAAGGAAGCGCTCGACTTTCGCCGCGCCATGCGCAAGGTGGACAAGGAATTCGGCAAGGACTGGTGGTTCCAGGTCTGGGGGCCCGACAAGCTGGTCAGTGAGGGCGTGGGCTCGCCCGCCGACTGGACGCTCAAGGCCAATGCCAAGTGGCACGGCTTTGGCGCCATGGCGCCCGGCTTCAACCTGCTCGACCCGATCAAGTGCACGCTGATCACGCCGGGCCTGGACATGTCGGGCAAGTTCGCCACCTCCGGCATCCCGGCCGGCGTGGTCACCAAGTTCCTGGCTGAGCACGGCGTGGTGGTGGAAAAGACCGGCCTGTATTCGTTCTTCATCCTGTTCACCATCGGCATCACCAAAGGCCGCTGGAACACCTTGTTAACGGCCTTGCAGCAGTTCAAGGACGACTACGACAAGAACGCGCCGATGTGGCGCATCCTGCCCGAGTTCTGCCAGGCGTACCCGCGATATGAGCGCATGGGGTTGCGCGACCTGTGCCAGGGCATCCACGAAGCCTATGCCAGGGGCGACATTGCCCGGTTAACGACCGAGATGTATTTGTCCGATTTGCAGCCGGCCATGAAACCCAGCGAAGCGTTTGCGCAGATCGCCCACCGAAATACCGAACGGGTGAACATCGACGCGCTTGAAGGCCGCATCACCACCGCGCTGCTCACGCCTTACCCGCCGGGCATTCCGTTGCTGATTCCCGGCGAGCGTTTCAACCGCAAGATCGTGCAGTACCTGCGTTTCACGCGCGAGTTCAATGCCGCCTTCCCAGGCTTCGACACCGACGTGCATGGCCTGGTGGAAGCTGACGGCGATGGCGCTGACCGGCAGTACTACGTCGACTGCGTGCGCTGAAGGCGCGTTCAGCCATGGGTTTTCAGATTTCAGCCGGCACGCCGGCCAGCCGGTTGAAGCCGCCGTCCACGTAGGTGATCTCGGCGGTGACGCCGCTGGCCAGGTCAGACAACAAAAAGGCGGCGACGTTGCCCACGTCTCCGATCGTGACGTTGCGGCGCAGCGGCGCATTCGTGGCCACCACGTCGAGGATCTTGCCGAAGCCCTTGATGCCCGATGCCGCCAGCGTCTTGATCGGCCCGGCCGAGATGCCATTCACGCGAATGCCGCGCGGCCCCAGGCTGGCGGCCAGGTAGCGCACGCTGGCTTCAAGCGAGGCCTTGGCCAGGCCCATGGTGTTGTAGCCCGGCACCACGCGCTCGGCGCCCAGGTAGGTGAGCGTGAGCAGGGCGCTGTTCGGGCGCAGCAGCGGCAACGCGGCCTTGGCCAGGGCCGGAAAGCTGTAGGCCGAAATGTCGTGGGCGACGCGAAAGGCCTCGCGCGACAGGCCATCGAGGAAGTCGCCGGCAATCGATTCGCGCGGCGCAAAGCCAATGGAATGCAGCAGGCCGTCGAACTGCGGCCAGCTTTGCGCCAGGCCACTGAAGAGTGCGGCGATCTGCGCGTCGTCGCTCACATCGCAGTCAAACACTAACTCTGAACCGAACTCGCGGGCAAACTCGGTGATGCGTTCCTTGAAGCGCTCGCCCTGGTAGCTGAACGCCAATTCGGCACCCTGCGCATGGCAGGCCCGGGCCACGCCGTAGGCAATGGAGCGGTTGGACAACACCCCGGTGATGAGCAAGCGTTTGCCGGCCAGAAAACCCATGGTGTTGCCTCTGTCGTTTCAATGCGCGGGGATTCTGGCATGCAAGTTGTCTGGCCCCCTGGCACGGGTTACAATGCGCCTTTCGCTGGCCAAAGAAATGGGCGGATGGATTCCAGCCCATTTTTTTTGGCGTTCCCGTTTCCGCCCCTACCT
Source organism: Burkholderiales bacterium (assembly GCA_043760085.1). Lineage (GTDB taxonomy): Bacteria > Pseudomonadota > Gammaproteobacteria > Burkholderiales > Burkholderiaceae_C > Rubrivivax. The sequence continues at coordinate 3,516 of JAYUPO010000567.1, read as the reverse complement.
TATCGCGCCGCATTGGCGCAATGGCTTTGATGGCAATTGACAAGGCAATAGAAACCGCAGTGGTGGCTCTGCAATACCAATTGGTGGATGTCGAACGTTCGGCGGGCGGCTTGCTGCGCGTCACGATCGACCGCATTCCCGGCCACCCCTATGCCAGCGGCGAAGGCGAGTTTGTCACGGTTGAAGATTGCGAGGCCGTGACCCGCCAGTTGCGCTATGTGCTTGAAACCGAAGACGCCGACTACCGCCGCCTGGAAGTGTCGTCGCCCGGGCTGGATCGCCCGCTCAAGCGCGAAGCCGACTACCACCGCTTTGCCGGGCACGAAGTCGTCATCACCTTGAAGCAGGTGTTGGGCGGGCGAAAAAATTATCGTGGAATGTTGCGTGAGCACGGCGCCGGCTGGCAGCTTGAATTGACACAAGACAAGCCGGGGCAGGGCGAACGAACACTTGATTTCACGCTTGATGAAGTGCGCGAGGCCCGCCTGGTGCCCGTGATCGACTTCAAAGGGCGCAAGGCTGGATCGGCCGGCGCGGGCAAGCCCGCTGCCGGGCAAGGGGTTGAGGGAGGTCAGGCATGAACCGTGAAATGCTGATGCTGGTGGATGCGATTTCGCGCGAAAAGAGCGTGGATCTCGACGTCGTTTTCGACGCCGTTGAATCCGCGCTGGCTTCGGCCACCAAGAAGCTGCATGGCGGCGAAGTGGATGTTCGCGTGGCCATCGATCGCCAGACGGGGGACTATGAAACCTTTCGTCGCTGGCATGTGGTGCCCAACGAAGCCGGCTTGCAGATCCCGGATGCCGAGACCCTGCTGTTCGAAGCGCAGGAGCAAATCGCCGACATCGAGGTTGACGACTACATCGAGCAACCCATTGACTCGGTGCCCATCGGGCGCATCGGTGCACAGGCCGCCAAGCAGGTGATCCTGCAAAAGATCCGCGACGCCGAACGTGAGCAGTTGCTGAACGACTTTTTGTCGCGTGGCGACAAGGTCTTCGTCGGCACCGTCAAGCGGCTCGACAAGGGCGACATCATTGTTGAATCCGGCCGCGTCGAAGGCCGCCTGAAGCGCAGTGACACCATCCCGAAAGAAAACCTGCGCACCGGCGACCGTGTTCGCGCCGCCATCATGGGCATCGACCCCACCCAGCGTGGCGCGCAGATCATGCTGTCGCGCAGCGCCCCGGCGTTCATGGTGGAACTGTTCGCCCAGGAAGTGCCTGAAATCGAACAGGGCCTGCTGGAAATCAAGACCTGCGCCCGCGACGCCGGCTCGCGCGCCAAGATTGCCGTCGTCTCGCACGACCGGCGGGTTGACCCCATCGGCACCTGCGTGGGTGTGCGCGGCTCGCGCGTGAATGCGGTGACGAATGAGCTGGCCGGCGAGCGGGTCGATATCGTGCTGTGGTCAGACGACCCGGCGCAATTCGTCATCGGCGCGCTGGCGCCGGCCAACGTGCAGTCGATCATGGTCGACGAGGAAAAACACGCCATGGACGTGGTGGTCGATGAAGAGAACCTGGCCATCGCCATCGGCCGTGGCGGCCAGAACGTGCGCCTGGCGTCTGAACTGACCGGCTGGCGCATCAACATCATGACGGCCGAGGAGTCGCAGGCCAAGCAGGGCCGCGAATCCGAAGTGGTGCGCAACCTGTTCATCGAAAAGTTAGACGTCGATGCCGAGGTGGCTGACATCCTCATCGCCGAAGGCTTCAACAGCCTGGAAGAAGTGGCCTATGTGCCGCTGCAGGAAATGCTTGAGATCGAGGGCTTTGACGAAGACACGGTGCATGAATTGCGCACGCGAGCCAAAGACGCTTTGCTCACCGCCGAAATCGCCCGCGAAGAGCAGGTTGAAGGCGTGTCACAAGATCTGCGCGACCTTGACGGCCTGAGCCCGGACGTGATTGCCAAGCTGGCCGAAGGCGGCATCCACACCCGCGACGATTTTGCCGACCTGGCCGTGGACGAGTTGACCGAGATGACCGGCATCGACGACGAACGCGCCAAGGCCTTGATCATGAAGGCCCGCGAACATTGGTTCACGGCATGAGTTCAAGCCCACCCGCTGCATGCACACAGAAGCACTGAAGGAATATCGCCAATGGCCGTGACAACCGTCGCCCAGTTCGCCGCGGAGCTGAATCGCCCCGCGAACGCGCTGCTTGAGCAGTTGCTTTCCGCCGGCGTGGCCAAGGGCTCGACCGACGACGCGCTGACCGACGTCGACAAAGAGCGTCTGCTCGACTATCTGCGCACCGCGCACGGCACGGCCACGGGCGAGCGCAAGAAGATCACCATCACGCGCAAGTCGACCAGCGAAATCAAGCAGGCCGATGCCTCGGGCAAGGCCCGCACCATTCAGGTTGAAGTGCGCAAGAAGCGCACCTTCGTGCAGCGCGACGACAGCGCCAGCAACGCCGCCGTCGCGGCAGCAGAACAGGCCGCCGCCGAGCACGCTGCCGCCCAGGAGCAAGCGCGCCAGGAGCAAGAAGACCGCGAGCGTGTGCTGGCCGAGCAGCGCCGCGAGGCAGAAGCCCAAGCACTGCGGGCGCGCGAAGAACAGGAACAAGCCGAGCGTCAAGCCCAGGCCGAACGCGAACGCGCCACTGTGGCTGCAGCGGCCGCTGCCGCCGAAGCCGCCGCCGTGCTGGCCAAGGCCGGTGCCACGCCCGCTGCTGCGGCTGCGCCGGCCCCGGCTTCGCCACCGGCGCCTGCCGCCGTGGCTGCGCCTGCCCCGGCGCCGGCCGAGCCCGCACCCAAACCGGCACTGCGCGTGATCAAGGCCGCCGACGTGGGCGCCGAAGAAAAGCTGCGCGCGGCCGAGTTCGACCGCAAGCGCAAGGTGGCCGAAACCGAAGCCGCCGCCATCCGCGCCATGATGTCGGCACCGAAGAAAGTGCTGGTGGCCAAGAAGGCCGAAGCGCCCAAGCCGGCCGACGCTGCCGGCATCACCGGCACCATCCACAAAGCCAAGGCGGTGCCCGGTGCCACGCCGGCGGCCACCGTTGCCAAGCCCGGCGACAAGAAGCAGCTCAAGAGCGAGAAGCTGTCGTCGAGCTGGGCCGACGACGCCAAGAAGCGCGGCGTCAAGCCGCGCAGCGACGGTGGCGCATCTTCAGGCCGCGCTGGCTGGCGTGCCCCGCGCGGCGCCCGCCGCGGTGAAGGCCGCGACCATGACGCCGTGGCGCAGCAGCCGGTTGAAATCGTGGTGCAGGAAGTGCACGTGCCCGAGACCATCTCGGTGGCCGACCTGGCGCACAAGATGTCGGTCAAGGGCAGCGAGGTCATCAAGCAATTGATGAAGCTGGGCCAGATGGTCACCATCAACCAGCAGCTCGATCAAGAGACGGCGATGATCGTCGTCGAGGAAATGGGCCACAAGGCGCTGGCCGCCAAGCTCGACGACCCCGAGGCCTTCAGCGAAGAAGAACAAGCCGCGCAAGAAGGCGACCTGTTGCCGCGCGCGCCGGTGGTCACCGTCATGGGTCACGTCGACCATGGCAAGACCTC
>JAYUPO010000566.1:0-6098 GCA_043760085.1 Burkholderiales bacterium | reverse complement strand
CAGCGCGGGCAGCAGCGCCGGTGCTGCGCCCAGCAACGGCTCGTTGCGTGGCCGGCTTCGCCGCGGTGCGGCGCCGGCCGTTGCCTGCGGCGCCGCGGGGCTACCGCCATCAAGCTGGCTCAGCGCGGCGCGCAGCAACGGCAGTGCGGGCTGGAACACGCTGGCCAGGGCGTCCAGTGGCCCGGCGCCACCCTGGCTTGGCGTGGCGGCGGGCGACTGGCGCGCTCGTGCAGGTGTTGGATCGGACGCCGGCTGGAACGCCGGCACCGCAGCCACCGCCCGGCCCAGCCCCGGGCCAAACACCGCGGCCAGCCCGGGCGAGCTCAAGGTTGAGCCCAGTGCGGCGGCGCTAAATTGCAAGGGCGTGGCGAAGGCCTGGGCCAGACCGGCGCGTGCCGTGCGTTGCTGCCAGGCCTGGCTGGCCGCAGCGGCGCTGCCGAGCTGAGCGCCCACGCGAGCCAGGCCCGCGTTGGGCGGCGTGCTGCGGCGTTCGGGGCGGGCCTTGAACGCCTGGCTGGCGTGGGCCAAGGTCTGCGCAGCCATGCCGGACATGTCCGCGCTGTTCATGACCTGTCTGCCCACGGCCGCCAAGGGTTTCGGCGCCGCTGGCGCCAGGGCCTGGGCCAGCGTCGGGCCGGTCTGATCGGCGCCCGCGGCCGCACTCTGGGCTTGCGCCTGGGCCACGTGTTGCAGCACCTGATTCAGGAACGCGTCGGCGCCGGGCTCGGCCAGGGGCGCCTGCAACAGGCGAGCGACCATGCTCGAGCCCTGCAACGCCACCTGGCCCAGCCCGCTGCCCAGCGCAGCCACGGCCTGGCGGGCTTGCTGCTCGTGCTGCATCAGGCGTGCGGGTGCTGCCGCGCCGCCAAACCAGCGCGCCAGCAGGCGCTCGGTGGCGGTGTGGTTCATCAGGCAACCTCCGTGCTGCGCACTGAGGCATTCGCCTTGGGGCGGCCCGGCGGTCTCATCAGGCAACCTCCGTGCTGCGCACTGCGGTATTCGCCTTGGGGCGGCCCGGCGGTCTCATGCCACGTCTCCCGGCATCACGCCCAGCGGCCGTTCATCCCGCGCCAGCATTTCCACGTACAGCAGGATCTGCCCGACGGTGAGGGCCGAACAGTCAGCCGGCGTCCAGCCGAATTCGCGCGCCAGGATGAAGCAGGCACGCGTGAGCGGCGCCTTGATGGCTTTGTCGAGGTCGTCTTCCGAGACACTCAGGCCCGACAGCTTGTTCACCTTGTCGAGCAGGAATTGCAGCAGGCCGGCTGACAGGCCGGTGACCTGTTCAACGCTGAGTTTGGGCTCCACCAAGGCCTGTTGCACCATCAACACGCTGGCCAGCACGCGCTCGTCCTTCGCCGCCTGCGCCACGCGCTGCACGGCGCCAGCGGTGAGTGGCCGAAGCACCACGTAGCCGGGGCTGGCTTCACTGGCCGCGCGGGCCAGCAGCTCGGCGGGCAGCTCGATGCGATGCGTGGCCTGCGCACCGGCCAGCAGGTCTTCAGCGGCGAGGGCTCTTGTCAATAACATGATGCTCAACCCGACTGGTCTTCAACTTTCACCCACAACGCGCGGAAGTTCACCTTCTCCATCGCGAAGTCGTCTTCGGGCAGGCTGTACAGCCACTCTTCGAGTTTCACGCCCATCACCGTGACGGTGGAGGCCACGCCCGGCAGCGAGGGGTTTTCCAGCCGCACGCTCAGGTTGAACGACGGGCTGGGGAAGCTGCCGGCCGGGCGGCTGTCGGCCGCGTCGCCGAGCATCAGCTTGAGCAGGGCGCCGTTGATGTAGGCGCGGTCGATGCTGCCGTAGACGTTGATGTTGCCGTGGCGCAGCTCGGTGGCGAAGCGCTGGCCGAGTTCATGGAAGGGCTCGACATCGTTGGTGACGCGGATGGTCACGCCGGTGGCGCGGCCGATGGGGGTGAGCGAATAGGCTTCGTTCACGGCGGCGGCCTTGTCGCCTTCAACGCCGGCCTCGACGGCCAGTGAAATGGTGCCGTCGGAACCGCGGTAGACAGTGCTGGGCATGTTGGGTGCTCCTGGTGTGGTGATGAAGTTTTGTCGGTCACGACAAGTTCATGATCACCTTGATGAAGTCGATCGAGAAGGTGGGTTGCAGCGTCATGGTGACGATGGCCTGGCCGTTGATTTCTTGCGCCCGCGTGGCCGACACATCCAGCTCGTAGCCGACCAGCATTTCGTCTAACACCATGCCTGACAGGAAACCATCGAGCGTGGCCTTGAGCGCAGAGCGCACGCGCGAGTTGTTGAGCTTGCCGATGTAGGGGTTGCTACCCTGGCGCACGCCGGCCTTGGCAAAGTCGACGATGCGGCGCACCGAGATCTGCCTGAAGGCACCGGTGTCGGTGGAGATGCCTTTCAGCGCGCGGATGCCGAAGCTTTTGGTCAGCAACAGCACGCGGTTGTTGAGCAGGTTCTTCTGCTCGGCGCGGGTGTAGTCGCGGGTCAGGTTGGCCACGGCCAGGTCTTTATTGGTCAGGCTGATGTGCGGCGCCAGCGTGGCCAGGCGGCCAGCCACTGTGGCGGCGGCGTAGGCCGGGGGCAGCTTCACGCGCTTGTCGGCTGCACCCACCAGAGCGGGGTCGTCGGCCACGATGCCCGGCGCCACGAGCACCAGGCGCGGGTTGCTGGCAGCGGCCACATCGTTGGTGACCAAATCCGCCGGCACGTCGGTGGAAGCACCCATCACCGCGATGCGTTCGCGCCCGTCGTTTTCGGTTTCTTCCAGGTGCGCCAGCATGGTGGCCGCGGCGGTGCGGGCATCGAAGCCGGCGGCCACCACGATGTTCACCGGTTGTGGCGCCAGCAGCGCCAGGCCCGCGGCCAGTTCAGTGGCAGTGGCCGGCACGCCGTCGGGCCCGCCGATGTTGCCCCCCGTGGCGGCCACCACGGCCACCACTGCGCTGCCGCGGTTGGCGTTAGACAAGCCGCTGGCGGCCACCAAGCGGCTGCCTTCGTTCACCGCATCAAACACGGCGCCGGCATTGGCGCCGCTGAACACTTCGCGCGTGCGGCCCATCGTCAAGGTGATGGTCGGAGCCTGCCCGTTGGCCGCGGGGCTGAAGCTGGCCGTGATGGCGTTGGCCCAGGTGCCGGGTGACACCGCGGTCAGGGTGAACAGCAGCGCATCGGCGGCGGCGTTCACGGCCCAGCTCATGCGCTGCATCGTGACCCCAGGCGCCAGGTTGGCCACCCGCACCGCATACACCGTGCTGCCGCCACCGCGGAACACCTGTTCCAGCGTGCGCGTCAGCGTCAGGTGCGGCGTGGCGGCGGGGTTGGCGGGAAAGGCGTCGGTGCTGCCGAAGGTGTCCACCGCTTCTTGGTAGCTGCCCAGGATGACCACCTCGCCCACCGGGCCGCGGCTGGCCGTGCCCACCACACCGATGTTGCCGGTGCTGATGCCGCCCACACCGATGAGGCCCTCGGAGCGCACCTCGATGTAGGTGCCCGGCAGGATCATTTCAGAGATGACTTCGCTCATTGCACTTCTCCTTCAGTTGCGTCAAGGGCTCGGTTTGAGATCGGCTGGCCAGGGGGCTGGCAGCCGCGGGGGGTGTGGGTCATGGCAGGGCCTGCGTGTGTTCGGTGGTCAACGAGGTGGTGATCGCGCCGCTGGCCGGCTCGACCGCGGTGGAAACCAGGTGCGAGGTGATCGGGATGCGGCGAATCACGCCGCCGGATGAATCAGCCCGGTCGATCACGTGTTCGTATTCGAAGCTGTAGGCCAGCTCGCGGCTGCGCGCATTGGCCAGTTCCGGCTGCGCGGTGCCCACGGCCGACACAGACAGCAGCGCCACTTTGCGCAGGCCGCTGGGCAGCGCGGCTTCGTTGGCCATGGCGTCGAGCAGCGCAGCGGAAAGCGCCAACACATCGGCCGCAGAGGCCGCGCGCACAGCCAAGTTCAGCCGCCCGGCAATGGGCGTGGTGCGGCGTTCCCACTGCCCGAGGAAGTTGGTGGCCTCGACCTGGCCCGTGGCGGGCAACGGCGCGCCGAACAGCAGCGTGCCCACGGCGGCGTCGGGCTGCACCTCGCCCGCGCCGGGGGGCACGTTCACCAGCGTGCGCGCCACGCCGGCCACGCTGCACTGCAGGTCGGCCGCCGACAAGGCCGCGTCCAAGCCATCAGCGCGCACCCAGCCGCCATGCGGCAACACCAGCCGGCGCCGGTCTGCACTGAGCAAGTTGAAGCTGGGTTCGGCCGGCAGCACCGGGTTGGCCAGGTCGATGCGGGCGGTAACGGCCAGCGCGCCGGTCATGGCCGCAGCGCGCTCGCCCAGGCCGGCGCCCAGGCGGCGCAGTTCGGGCAGCGCCATCACCAGCGCCGGCAGCTCGGCGGCCACGGTGGGCTCGGCCGCGCCCAGCAAGGCCGCTGCTGGCAGCAGCAAGCCCGGTTGCGCCAGGTGGGTAGCCAGCGCGGTGAGCAGGGCGGTTTCTGCACTCATGACGTCACCGCCCGCAGCACGCGCAAGGCCGCGTTGTCAGACTGGAACAGGCTGCCGAAGAAGGCCCAGAACTGATCAACGTCGGTGATCTGGGCCAGGGGCGGCGGCGCGTCTTGCCCGTCCGCACTTTCGATCAAAGCCACCAGCGCGATCGATTTGTGCGTGGCCGTTGGCGCCGGGTCCACCGGGTTGGTCAAGACCACATGGGCCAGCGCCGTGCCTGCGGCCGGCACATTGACGGTGAGGAAGGGCGCCGCGGCGGGCGTCAACGGGCTCCAGCTCACGGGCGAAAAGCTGGGCGCGCCCAAGGCATCGAGGCCGAGTGACCACACATGCACGCGCGCAGCGGCCGCGGCCAGCCCGGGGTTGTGCACCCGCACATAGACGTGGTTGACGCCGCCGATCAACACCCGGTCTTGCGCCCGCGTGCTCAACAGGTCGCGCAAGGCCAGGGCCGGGTTGGCGGGCTCGGCCTGCACGACGATGAGGTCTGGGCTGCGCCCGGCAAAGGCCACGTTGCCCAGGCGGGCGTTGTCGTCAACACCGTCGCGGATGTGCAGTGTGGTGGGGCCCGCCCCGCGCACGGGCACCACGCGCAGGGCGGCGCGCCGCTCTTGCGCAATGAAGGCTTGCAGGCTGGTGCCAGCGGCCAAGGCGGGCAGCGCGTCGGTGGGCGCGGTACACAGCGCCACCAGGGCGCATTGCGCGGCCCCGGCGGCCAGCTCAACAGGGGGCCGCCAGTCGAAGCGAACCACCCGCGGCTCGTAGGCTTTGAGCAAGTCAATGCGCCGCGCCGCCGCCACGCGGCGCCAGGGGCTGCCACCACTGGGGTTGAAGTCGGGCGGTGCCACCAGGGTGGCCGGGTCAGGCAGGCCGGCCGGCATGGAGTTGGCAGCGCCTGGTGCGGCGCCGCCCAGCAACACCGGCGCGGCCACGCCGGCCGGTGCAAACAGCAAAAGCACGTCGACCGCGGTCAGGTCGTCGCTGCCCACGTTGTGCACCTGCACGTACACCGCCTGCGCCGCCAGCGGCACCAGGTCATCCACCGGCATGCGCTCGTCGAACTCAACGCCATCCACCTCATCGTCGAAAAACTCGAAGGGCGCGCTGTCGATGCGGATGTCAAAGGCATGCGCGTGATCGAGCCACACGGCGCCGGGCGGCAAGCGCGGGTCATCGGGAATGGGCGGTGGAAACGGCCGCGGCGTGCTGCGGCCGTCTTCAAGCAGGGTTTGGCGAATCATCAGCCGCTGGCGCGGCGCGACGGCCAAATCGCAATCCCAAATGCCACGGCCGAAGGTGGCCACGCGCAGCCGGCGCGTGCCGGGCAGCACTTCAATGTCGTTCACCAGCGTGGCTGGCAAGGCCGTAGGCGCGGCGCCATTGAAGGGCTGCCAATGCGCATCGGGCACGGCCGGTGCGGCCGGTGCTGCGGCAGGCAGCGCCAGGGCGCGGTACACGCCTGCCAAGGTGCCGGCGTAGAGGTCGATGCCACCGGCGTGAGCGTCGAACTTCACGCTGGTGATGGGGCCGGGTGGCAAGGAATCGGTGTCAGCGCCGAAGGCCGCGGCGGCCCGGGTGCGCGGGAAGCTGATGTCGTGCCACAGGGTGCCGCGGTTGTAGGTGAGGA
>JAYUPO010000565.1:0-6099 GCA_043760085.1 Burkholderiales bacterium | reverse complement strand
GCAATCTAGGCGCGAAGCCGCAGGCGTGGTGGATCCCACGGCAAGGCTTCGCAACAACGAGTGCGCCCCTGGCAGGCGCCCACCCGAAGGGCCGGGGCTGGGAAGGGCGCGCCGCGTCGTTGCAGCCCTTGCCTTGGCAACCCCGCCAAGGCTGCGGGCCGCGCCTAGCCGCGCGCCCTTCCCAGCCCCGGCGCACAGTCGATTTCTCTGTTTCACTGGACTAGTGTGTTCGACGAGCCCTGGCCGCGCAGGTTGGCCGCGGAAAGGCCATTGCTGCCGCGTGCCGTGCCGGCGCCCACATCAGCATTGCTGGCCAGGTTGTCCATGCCGTTGCCGTTGACGCTGAGCGAATTGATCAGTTGCTCGGCGGTGACGATGCCTTGGTCTTGCAACTCTTGCCGTGTGATCACCTGCACCGGCAGCGCGCCTTCTGCGGCAATGCGCTTGATGCTCGAACCGGTGATTTCAACGCGCTGCGGCGTGCCGCTGGTCTGGGCCAGAACGGGGGCGGCCACGCCGAGCAGGGCGATGGCGCGAACGATGGCTTTCAGTTTCAAGATAAGGCTCCTCGGTTCGTTATTCGCCAAAGTGTTGCGGCCGGGTTCGGTGCCGCCAATCGGTGATTACCAATGAGCGTGCGCCGCCGCAACGCGCTCCTATGATCACCGCGCCGCTTCAGCCATGAATCAAGCCCCATCTGCCAGCCCACTTGCCACCTCGCACGCCACCACACCGTGGCGCTGGGTGCCCACGCTGTACTTCGGCCAAGGCCTGCCGTATGTGGTGGTGATGACGCTCAGCGTGGTGATGTACAAGAACCTGGGCGTGGGCAATACCGACATCGCGCTGTACACCAGTTGGCTGTACCTGCCCTGGGTGATCAAACCGCTGTGGGGCCCGCTGGTGGATTTGCTCGGGCGCAAACGCGGCTGGATCGTGGCCCTGCAATTTGCGCTCGGCGCTGCGCTGGCCGCGGTGGCGCTGACCCTGCCGGGCCCGAAGTTCCTGCAAATGAGCCTGGCCGTGTTCTGGCTGCTGGCCTTTGCCTCGGCCACGCACGACATTGCGGCCGACGGCTTTTACATGCTGGCCTTGAACCCCGGCGAACAGGCGGCGTTCGTGGGCGTGCGCAGCCTGTTCTACCGCCTGGCCATGATCGGCGGCCAGGGCGGCCTGGTCTACCTGGCCGGCAGCCTGCACGACTTCACCGGCCAGGCGGCCACGGCCTGGGCCTGCGTTTTTGGCGGCCTGGCCGTGGCGTATGCGGCGCTGGGTACGTACCACGCCTGGGCCCTGCCGCGTCCGGTGGCCGACCAGGTGGCGTTGCCGGGTCTGCATTTTGGGGCGGACTTTCTGCATGTCTTCGCCACCTTCTTTGCCCAGCCGGGCATCGGGCGCATCCTGGCCTTCCTGTTGCTGACGCGCCTGGCCGAGGCGCAGGCGCTCAAGCTGGTGACGCCGTTCCTGCTCGACCCCACTACGCTCGGCGGCCTGGGGTTGAAGACGCAGGACGTGGGCCTGGCCTACGGCAGCGTGGGCATCGCCGCCTTGACGCTGGGCGGCCTGCTCGGCGGCTGGGTGATCTCGCTCGTCGGCTTGAAGCGCATGTTATGGCCCATGATCTTCTGCATGCACCTGCCCAACCTGGTGTTCGTGGCCCTGGCGTGGTGGCAGCCGGGCAGCCTGTGGCTGGTGAGCGCGGGGCTGGCGATTGAGCAGTTCGGCTATGGCTTTGGCTTCACCGCGTACCTGGTATTCATGCTGATGGTGGCGCAAACCCCTGGGCCGGCGGCTGCGCCGAACACACACCAAAACCCGCACCAGACTGCCCACTACGCCCTGTGCACCGGCTTCATGGCCCTGGGCATGATGCTGCCCGGCATGGCCGCGGGCTGGCTGCAAGAGCGGCTGGGGTACGAGGGCTTTTTCATCTGGGTCTGCGTGGCCACGCTGCCGTCGTTCGTGGCCACGGCGCTGGTGCGCATCGAGCCAGGGTTCGGCCAGAAGGTGGCCATTGACCGCACGGCGCGGGCTACAGCGGCATGACCAGGCTTTCACCCGCGAACAAGGAATCGCGGAACTCGATTTCCTTCGGCCCCGTGTCGTTGATGGCCCACAACTCCAGCGCCTTGGCCGACATCGGCATGGCAAACCAGTAGCCCTGCACCTGGTCCACGCCCAACTGGCGCAGCACCTGGTACTGCGCCTCGGTTTCCACGCCTTCGGCCACCACTTGCAGGTGCAGGCTCTTGGCCAGGTCCACCACATGGGCCACCACCTTGCGCGCGTCTTCGCTGGTTTCCAGGTCGAGCACAAAGCTGCGGTCGATCTTCAACTCATTGGCCGGCAGCTTGCGCAGCGTGCCCAGGCTGGAATAGCCCGAGCCGAAGTCGTCGATCGACAGGTGCACGCCCAACTGCGACAACTGCGCGAAGGTGCGCGCGATGTCGGGGGTGTTCTCCAGCGCCACCGACTCAGTGATCTCACACGTTAGCAAGTGCGGCTGGATGGTGTGGCGCTGCAAGGCGGCGGCGATCTTGGCCACCAGTTGTGCCTGGTTGAGCTGGTGCACAGACAGGTTCACCGCCACGCGCATGCGCAGGCCGCTGTCGCGCCAGGCGCCGGCCTGGCGGCAGGCTTCATCGATGACCCAGTCGCCCAGGGCATTGATCAGCCCGTAGCGCTCGGCCACCGGCACGAAGACCAGCGGGCTGACCACGCCGCGCTGCGGGTGGTTCCAGCGCATCAAGGCTTCCACACCGGTGACCTGCCCGCTGGGCGCGTGAATCTTGGGCTGGTAGACGAGCTGCAACTCGTTGCGCGCCAGGGCCAGGCGCAGGTCGCGCAGCAGTTCGCCTTGCTCACGCGCGCGCTCCACATTGCGCGCATCGAAGAACGAATACGACGCGCCGCCCAGCCGCTTGGCTGCACGCTTGGCCACGTTGGCGTGCGACATCAGGTTCGCCGCCGTGCCGTGCTCGGGGTACAGCGCAATGCCGATCGAGCAGCTCACGCTGGCCTGCTGGCCGGCTTCCACATGGGGCACGCCCACGCTTTGCAGCACCAGGGTGGCCAGCGTCATCACTGTGTCGCGGCTGACGCCCTGGTGCATCAGCAGCACGAACTCATCGCCACCTTGGCGCGCCAGCAGGTAAGGGCTGGCCAGGGCGTGCAGGCGCAGGCCGATGGCGCCGAGCATGCGGTCGCCGCCGGCCTGGCCCAGCATTTCATTCACCGGGCGAAAGCCGTCCAGGCCGATGTACAGCAAGGCCAGCATCGCGCCCTGCGCATCGGCCGCGGCAACGGCGCGGGCCAAGGCGTCGTCGAGCCGGGCGCGGTTGGGCAGGCCGGTGGCATGGTCTTGATGGTGCTGGGCGGTCAAGGCGTTGCGGGCCTGCGCCAGCGCCCTGCTCAAGCGCGCTTCGAGCACCGAAAAGCCGCCCACCATGGCCAGCAACAGCGGCACGGCCACCGCGGCCAGCAGATGCAAGCTGGGCAGGGGTAACTGGTCTTCGTGGGCCGAGGCGTCCAGCGCCAGCGGGTCGAGCATGGCAAACAGCATGCGCTGGCTGGCCACCCAGGCCACGGCCAAGAGCGCGGCGCAACCGACCTGCGCTGCGCGCACCTGGCCAGCGCTGGCCTGGGGGGTGTGGCGCCACAACGCCATGGCCGCCAGGCCACCGGCAAAACTGCACAGGCCAGCGGCAAAGAGGTGCACCAGGCTCCACACCGGGGCCGGTTGCAAACCCAGGCTGACCAGGGCGAACGCCTGGCTGGCCAATGCGGCCAGCGCCAGCAGCGCAGCGGCAGCCACGGTGGCGGGCGCGCCCACGCGGCCGGCGCAGGCCAGTGCCGCGGCGCACACGGCGCTGGCCAAGGCCCAGCCGGCCAGGCTGCCCAGGGTGTGAACGCCGGCCGCAAACGGCAGCGCCAGGGCTTGAATGCCAAGCACCTGCAGCGCCCACAGCGTGCTGCCCAGCGCCAGCGCCGCTGCGGCCAGCCAGCGCCGTGCTTCGGGCACGCGCAGGGCCGTGGCGCCGGGCCCCAGGCGGCGCGCCAGGTCCAGCGCCACCCAGGCGCCGAACGCGGCGATCAGGGCTTGCAGCAGCATGGTGTTCGGCCTGCGCGCGTGCGGCCCCGCCCACCGCCCGCCTGGGCGATGCGCGCGGGTTGAAACCACCGGGCACGGTTTGTCATGGCTTGGTATCGGCGCGGCGCCGGGCGGGCTTGAGCGCAGGGCGTGGCGTGGCGTGGGCGTGGCGTGTGGGATGTTGGGCGGCATGGGCGCGGCAGGCCGTGGCACACTGCGCCGCCCTTTTAGCGACCAGCCAAAAATTGAACCCGATTGCCCAGCAGATTGCCGCCGAACTGAAATGCCAACCCAGCCAGGTGCAAGCGGCGGTGGACCTGCTCGACGGCGGTGCCACCGTGCCCTTCATCGCCCGCTACCGCAAGGAAGCCACCGGCGGGTTGGACGACGTGCAACTGCGCGAGCTCGACTCCCGCCTGGTCTACCTGCGTGAACTGAGCGAGCGGCGCAACACCGTGCTGCAAAGCATCGACTCGCAAGCCAAGCTCACGCCCGAGCTGCGCGCGGCCATCCACGCCTGCGCCACCAAGCAAGAACTGGAAGACATCTACCTGCCCTACAAGCCCAAGCGCCGCACCAAGGGCATGGCGGCGCGCGAGGGCGGGCTGGGGCCGTTGGCTGAAGCGCTGCTGGCCAACCCGCAGCAAGTGCCGCTGGATGAGGCGGTTAAGTACATCAACCCCGAAGGCGGCTTTGCCGATGCCGGCGCCGTGCTCGACGGCGTGCGCGATCTGCTGGCCGAAGCCTGGGCCGAAGACCCCGCGCTGGTGAGCAGCCTGCGCGAATGGCTCTGGGCGCAAGCGCAGTTCGTGTCACGCAAGGTGGCTGGGCAGGATGAGAACGCCGCCGAGGTGGCCAAGTTCCGTGATTACTTTGAATACGCCGAGCCCATCAACAAGGTGCCGTCGCACCGCGCGCTGGCGGTGTTTCGCGGCCGCAGCCTGCAAGTGCTGGACGCCAGCCTGGGCCTGGGCGAGCCGCCGCCGCCGGGCCAGCCCACGGACGCCGAAGGCCGCATCGCGCTGCACGTCGGCTGGGCCCACCGTGGCCGGCCGGCGGACGATTTGCTGCGCAAATGCGTGGCCTGGGCCTGGCGCGTGAAGCTGTCGCTGAGCCTGGAGCGTGACCTGTTCGCGCGCTTGCGCGAAGCCGCTGAAGCGGTGGCGATCAAGGTCTTTGCCGACAACCTGCGCGACCTGCTGCTGGCCGCCCCCGCCACCCAGCGCGTGGTGATGGGGCTGGACCCGGGCATCCGCACCGGCGTCAAGGTGGCGGTGGTCAGTGCCACGGGCAAGGTGCTGGCCACCAGCACGGTGTTCCCGCACGAGCCGAGGCGCGATTGGGCAGGCGCCTTGCATGAACTGGCGCGCCTGGCGCAAGCGCATGGCGTGAACCTGGTGGCCATCGGCAACGGCACGGCCAGCCGCGAAACCGATCAGCTCGCCGCCGATCTGATCCAACGCATCGCGCAGCTTCAACCGGAACAGCGCATTGAAAAGGTGGTGGTCAGCGAAGCCGGCGCGTCGGTCTATTCGGCCAGTGAAGTGGCCAGCAACGAGTTGCCCGATCTCGACGTGAGCCTGCGCGGCGCGGTGAGCATCGCCCGGCGCGTGCAAGACCCGCTGGCCGAGCTGGTGAAGATCGACCCGCGCAGCATCGGCGTGGGCCAGTACCAGCACGACGTGAACCAGGCGGCGATGGCGCGTTCGCTCGACGCCGTGGTGGAAGACTGCGTCAACGGCGTGGGCGTTGACTTGAACACGGCTTCAGTGCCGCTGCTGGCCCGCGTGTCGGGCCTGAGCGCCACGGTGGCCGGCAGCATCGTGCGCTGGCGCGATGCGCAAGGGCGCTTTGGCTCGCGCAAGCAGTTGCTCGAAGTGACGGGCCTGGGGCCGCGCACCTTCGAGCAGGCCGCAGGCTTCTTGCGGATTAACGATGGAGATGACCCGCTGGACAGCACCGGCGTGCACCCCGAAACCTACCCCTTGGTGCAAAGGCTGCTGGCCGCC
>JAYUPO010000564.1:0-17836 GCA_043760085.1 Burkholderiales bacterium | reverse complement strand
GGTAGCCAAACTCGCTCAGGCCGGCATTGAAGGCTTGCGTGACGGCTTCGAGTTCGGCGAATTCGAAGCCATCGCGCAGCAGCAGGGCGTTGTCCTGGTCGGTCTTGAGGATCTGCTCGCCGCGGCCCTCGCTGCCCATCACCACCAAACAACTGTTGGCCTGCAATTCGGGCGGCGCGACGAACGACCACAGGCGCCTGAAGACCTGCTCGTTGAGCACGCGCACCAGCCCGGCGATCACCGGCACCTTCACGCCGCCGCTGTGCAGCAGCTCCACCAGGCCGTCGAGTTGCAAGGCCGCAGCCTTCAGATCAGCCAGGTTCTCGGCCTGTTCCACCTGCATGGCGATGAGGTGCGAGTGGTTGGACACGAAGCTCATCAAATCAAGCTGGCTGAGCACACCCACGATGGCCGCGCCCTCGCGCACCACCACCCGGTGCACGCGGTGGCGCAGCATCAGCAGCAGGGCTTCATACAGCTCATCGCTCGCGTTCACCGACACCAGGTCGAACTGGGCCACCTCGCGCACCGGCAATTGCGCCGGCGCCACGGGGCGCAACAGCGCATCGCGCAAATCGGTGGTGGTGAACATGCCGGTACGTTCGCCGTCGCGCACCAAGGCGGTGGTGCTGCCGGCGTCACGCAGTAGCCGGCAGACTTCGGTGATGGGTGTGCTGGCGTCCACGTAAAACGGCTTGCGCACATAGGCGTCTTGCACGCGCGCCATCATCAGCGACAGGAATTCCCGCTGCTCGTCGCGCTGCGCCGCGCCCACCAGGCGGCGCGAGATTTGGCCGAACAGCCAACTGCAAAAACCGGCGTGGCCGCCCACCAGGGCTTGCAGGGTGCTGCGCGGAATGGCCCACACGTGCAACTCGTCCAGCGCCTGCCAGCGGTGGCTGGCGCGGGCGGCGAGCACGGCGCGCGCGCCGAAGATTTCACCCGGGCCGAACACGGCCACGGCCTCGTCGCCATTGAATTGCTCGACATGGCCGGCGCTGATCAGGTAGGCCTGGGTGGGCTCCATTTCCGGCGTGAGCACCGGGTCGCCGGCATGAAAGGAAGCTTCAACGGCGCTGGCGGCCAGCAGCGAGCGCAGCGCGGGGGTCAGCTCGCTGAAGGGGGCACGGTCAAGGGGGAAGGTGGACATGCGCTTGAATTGAAAAGGCCTGCATCCAGTGTGGCATGCAGGCCTGTGTTGACACGCCCTGGCCTCAACCAGGGCCGAGGGTTCTCAATGCCCCGACGCGCCGGCCGCACCGATGCCCGTTTCGCTGCGCACTTGCTGCGCCATGAAGCCGGCACGGTCGACCTTGGCGCGGGCGCTGCGGTCGAGCACGCTGAACAGCCAGATGCCGACGAAGGCGATGGTCATCGAGAACAGCGCCGGGCTGGTGTACGGGAACCAGGCCGAGCCCTTGGGGTTGCCCAGCGTGGCTTCCCACACTGAAGGCGACAGCACCGTCAGGCCGACCGACGACACCAGGCCCAGGAAGCCGCCGATCACCGCACCGCGGGTGGTGCAGTCTTTCCACAACACGCTCATGAACAGCACCGGGAAGTTGGCCGATGCCGCAATAGCGAAGGCCAGGCTGACCATGAAGGCGATGTTCTGCTTCTCGAACGCGATGCCCAGCGCCACCGCGACGACGCCCAGGCACACCGTGGTGATCTTGGACACGCGCAACTCCGCGGCGTTGTCGGCCTTGCCCTTCTTCACCACCGTGGCGTACAGGTCATGGCTCACCGCCGAGGCGCCGCTCAGCGTGAGGCCGGCCACCACCGCCAGGATGGTGGCAAAGGCCACCGCCGAGATGAAGCCCAGGAAGACGTTGCCGCCCACCGCGTTGGACAGGTGGATGGCGGCCATGTTGCCGCCGCCCAGCAGGCCGCCCTTGGTATCAAGGAACTGCGGGTTGGTCAGCACGAAGGTGATGGCGCCGAAGCCGATGATGAAGGTCAGCAAGTAGAAGTAGCCGATCCAGCCCGTGGCCCACATCACCGAGGTGCGCGCGGCCTTGGCCGACGGCACGGTGAAAAAGCGCATCAGGATGTGCGGCAGCCCGGCGGTGCCGAACATCAGCGCCATGCCGAAACTGATGGCGCTGATCGGGTCTTTGACGAA
The DNA here is from genome assembly GCA_043760085.1 of Burkholderiales bacterium. Lineage (GTDB taxonomy): Bacteria > Pseudomonadota > Gammaproteobacteria > Burkholderiales > Burkholderiaceae_C > Rubrivivax. The sequence continues at coordinate 15,711 of JAYUPO010000564.1, read as the reverse complement.
GTTGCCCGGGCCCATGATCGACTGCCCGATCTTGGACGCGGCCTCGGCCACCTTGCCGTCCTTCAGCGCCAGATCGGTCTTGATCTGCACCGCGCTGGCGAACATCGCCTCGGGGCTGAAGCCGAAGTGCAGCAGCACCATGAAGGCCATGAACGTGGCGCCGCCGAGCAACAGGCAGGCCTTGATGATCTGCACCCAGGTGGTGGCCGTCATGCCGCCGAACAGCACGTAAACCATCATCAGCCCGCCGACGATGACCACCGCGATCCAGTATTCAAGCCCGAACAAAAGCTTGATGAGCTGGCCCGCGCCGACCATTTGCGCGATGAGATAGAAGGCCACGACGACGAGCGTGCCTGAAGCCGCGAAGATGCGCACCGGAGCTTGTTCGAAGCGAAATGCCGCCACGTCGGCAAAGGTGAACTTGCCCAGGTTGCGCAGCCGCTCGGCCATCAGGAAGGTGATGATGGGCCAGCCGACCAGGAAGCCGATGGAGAAGATCAGGCCGTCGAAGCCCGAAGCCATCACCGCGGCGGAAATGCCCAGGAAGGACGCCGCCGACATGTAGTCGCCCGCGATCGCCAGGCCGTTCTGGAAGCCGGTGATGCCGCCGCCCGCGGTGTAAAAGTCGGCCGCGCTCTTGGTCTTGGACGCGGCCCACTTGGTGATGTACAGGGTGCCCACCACGAACAGGCCGAACATCGAGATGGCCGTCCAGTTGGTGGATTGCTTCTGCGCCTGGCCCAGGTCTGCGCCAGCGGCATAGACCAGGGCCGAAACGCCCAGCAAAGCGGCCAGCGTGAGCAGTTGGCGCGTGAGGTTTGATGTGGTGCTGGAATTTGTGCGAATCACTTCAGCACTCCCTTTTTGATGGCTTCCACCAGATCGTCGAACTCGCCGTTGGCGCGCTTCACGTAAATAGCGGTGATGACGACGGTGAAGACGATGACGCCAAAGCCCACGGGAATGCCCACGGTCATGACGCCCGCGCCGAGCTTTTGCGACAGGAACTCCTTGTTGAACGCCACCAGCAGGATGAAGCCGAAGTACACGACCATCATCGCCAGCGTGAGCCACCAGCCGAAGCTGGTGCGCTTGGCCTTGAGTTCGCGGTATTTGGGGTGGGCCGCGATGCGCGCGACCAGTTCAGCTTGCATGGATGTCTCCTCAAGAAATGCCACCGGGCAAATGGACATGCCCGGACAGCGCGATCTTGGCCGCACTGGCTGACCGCTTGTTGACGGCTAGCCAACAGGGGCTGACAAGCCGGCCAACTCGGGCGCCCTCATCAACAAGGATGAAAGGTGGCGAAAACGCGCGGTCTGAAGCGCGCCTGGGCATGTGAGACTTGCCGCCATCACGCTGATCAGGGGGCAGGCATGGTTGACGGTGCGCGCGCATGCGGGGCAAGCTGGCCGCGGGCGGCGTTGCTGCTGCGCACGGCGGCCGCCTGGTTCGTGCTGACCCTGCTGGTTGGCTGCGCCAGCGTGGCGTACACGGTGGACGACGGGCGCAAGCTCGACGACACCTTGCTGCACAACATCCGCACCTATGGTCAGGGCGAACGCATCTTGCGCCCGGCCATCGCGCGCAGCGCCGCGCTGCGCGACGTCGGGTGCGACAAGCAATGGGAGCTGCCCTTTTCAATCGCGTCCAGCGCCGCGTGGAAGGAAGACGAGCGCGTGGCCTGGGTGCGCGCGCTGGGGGTGGATGAGCGCCTCACCGTCATTGCCGCCACGCCGCAGTCGCCCTTGCAAGTGGGCGAACGGCTTGAAGTGGTGGCCGGCGTCAAGCACGAGCGCGACGCTGAAGCGTTGCTGGCCGTGCTGGCCGCCCAGCGCGACGCCGGCAAGCCCTTTGGCGTGCGCACCAGCGCCGGCAAGCAAGCGCGCGTGGTGCCGTTCCAGGTCTGCCGCGGTTATGCCCGCCTGGCGCCGCCCAACACGCCGGCGCTGCAGGACTACCACTGGCTGCTCAACTTTCATCCGCTTGAAATCAACCAGGCCGAACTGAGCGACGACGAAGCGCTGTGGCTGGTGCTGTGGACGCAAGGGCTGAGCGAAGAAGGCGGTGCGCGCATGAAGACCTATCACTACGGCGTCAAGATCGTGGGCACGCTGTACAACCTGGCCACATTGGCGTCGGGCCTGCGCGGCGCGGCGGTGGCGGCCGAAGCGGCGGTGAAGGCGGCGCAATCGGCCGCGGCCAGCGTGGCCAGCGAGGTGCTCAAGCACCAGCTCATCGAACAGGCCAAGTCGTTCGCCATGGATCGCTTTCGCGAAGCCGCCACCGACGCCGTCACCAAGCTCAGCCGCGCCACGGTGGTGTCGTCGATGCAGCAAGCGGCGGTGAACCGCGGCTCGCTGGGGGGCGTGTCGCGCATCGCCGCCACCGTGTTCGACCGCGCCGACGCCTGGGCGTTCGAGCGCATGGCCGGCCTGCATGCCAACCCGCTGGCCGGCTTCATGCTGCACCAGAAGCTGGCCGAGGCCGGGCTGGCCAACAACGCCTTTGTGTTTGATGCCGAACGGCTCAGCGCCTTGAACAAGGTGGCCAGCGCCAAGGGGCTTGAAGACAGTGTGGTGGCCGTGCTCAAGGGTGTGCGGCCCGAGGCGCTGGACGCCGCCATTGGCGCCATGCCCCTGGCATCGGCGCGCAGCGCGTTCAGCTATGACGATGGCAGCGCGGGCGCCGCCAACCCCTTTGCCAACGGCCTGGTGGCCGCGCTGCTGGGCATGCCCGGTGAAGGCGGGGCCAAGCCATGATGCGCAGGGCAAGCTTGCTGCTGGCCAGGGCCCGGGCCCTGGCGCTGGCCTTGGCGATGGCCCTGGCCGCCGGGCCGGTTTTTGCGCAAGACGCTGGTGCGGCGCCGGCAGCGGGAGCGGCCAGCGCTGCGGCCCCGGGGCCGGTACTGGCACCGGCACCGGCACCGGTACCCAGTGCGGCCCCACCCCCCGCCGCCGTTGCGGTGCCCGCCGCGCCGAGCTGCAACCAGGTGACTGACCAAGCCATGGCCGCCGATCTGCAAGCCGCCACCGCGCAAGGCGCGCGCGCCGCCGCGGCCGAGCTGGCCAAGCTGCTCGACGCCGCCATTGCCCTGTGGCAACAGGCCGGCGAAGCCTGCCAGGGCCGGGCCGGCGAACGCGCGCAGCGCAACCTGGCTGATAACCGCAAGCTGCGTGCGGCACTGGGCGAGCAACTCGGCAGCGGCGAACAGTGCGCGGCCAGCCAGCGCGACGCCAACACCTTGCAAGAGCTGGCCCGCCAGGCCACGGGTGAGCGCCGCTGGCTCGACGCCGCGGCGCTGTACCGCAAGGCCGAAGGCGTGTGGGAACTGGCCGGCGAGCGCTGCACCGGCAGCGCGCAGCAACTGGCTAACCAAAGACGTGAGCAGGTGATGGTGGATGGCCACAACGCCGAGCATTGCGCGCCGCTGTTCGACCGCGCGCGCGAATACAGCCAGCGCCACCGCAATGCCGCCGCGGCGCTGGCCCCGGCCGAGAAGCAGGCGCAATTGCAAGTCGCCGAAACCCTGTGGCGCGACGCTGCGGATCAGTGCAAGGGCCCGGCGCTGGAAGTGGCGCGCAGCAGCGCGCAGACCCATGCCCGCGAGCGCGGCACGCCCTGGGCCAAGGCCTATCCGGCGCCAGCCGCAACCGCAACCGCAACCGCGCCAGGCCTGCGTGGCACCGCCAGTGACGGTGCTGCGCCGGCCCGCGTGGCGGGTGCCGGTGTGGCCACGGCGAACGCGCGTGCGCAACCGGCGTCGCTGTCAACGGCGGGCGCAACGGCACCGAGTGCGGGCGTGGTGCCCGCAGCGCCAGCCCCCGCGGCGGCCGCCCTGGCCGCAGCCGCCGTGCCCAAGGCCCTGGACGTGGCGCTCGAAGGCGGCGTGCGCCTGGTCGGCCAGTTCGCCGCCACCGCCGACGGCAAGGCCTACACCGGCCAGGGCCGCATCGTCTTTCCCAACGGCGACGAGTACGACGGTGCGGTGGATGCCGGCAAGCGCCATGGCCAGGGCGCCTTCAACTGGGCCAACGGCCAGCAGTTCCGCGGCGACTGGGTGCAAGACCGCCCGCAAGGCCGCGGCCACATGCGCTATGTGAACGGCAACCTGTATGAAGGCCAGGTGCATGAAGGCCAGCCGCAGGGCCGCGGCAAGATGCTGTATGCCTCGGGCGACGTCTACACCGGCGAGATGCACGCCGGCGAGCCGCATGGCCAGGGCGTGTACCTGTGGCGCAGCGGCCAGCGCTACGAAGGCCCCTGGGTCAACGGGCAGGCACACGGCCAGGCCAGGATGCAGTTCGCCAACGGCAACAGCTACCAAGGGCCGGTGCAAGGCGGCCGGCCCGAAGGCCAGGGCAAGATGTTGTTTGCGTCGGGCGACAGCTATGAAGGCGCGCACCAGCAAGGCGTGCCGCATGGCCAGGGTGTGTACACCTGGGCCAACCGCCAGCGCTTTGAAGGCCCCTGGGTGCAGGGCCGTGCGCAAGGCCAGGGCAAGCTCACGTTCGCCAACGGCAACCGCTATGCGGGCGAGGTGGTGGACGGCCAACCCCATGGCCGCGGCGAGCTTCAGCACGCCTCGGGTGATGTCTATACAGGCCAGTTCGACAGTGGCGCGCCGCATGGCGAAGGCCGCTACCAGTGGAAGAACGGCGACCAGTACAGCGGCGCCTGGCGCGCCGGACGCCGGCACGGCCAGGGCCTGATGCAATGGGCCAGTGGCGACCGCTGGGAAGGCCTGTTCAACGACGACGCCCAGACCGAACAGGGCCAGCTCACGCGCAAGGCAAACTGAGCCCGCGCCCGCCTGGGCGCGCTTGAAGGCTGTGTGGCCTGTGCGGCTTGTGCGCGATGCGTTGTATGCAGCGCGCAGTGCGCAGGGCGCTCCCCGCGCCAGCCGTCGCCACCCGTCTGCTGTACTCGCGCGCTTACCAGAACGGCGTGCACGCAGACCTGCTGCGGCAATAACTGCTTACAAAAATACCCCCCTAGTTCCTAGCAAGAAAACAATCGTTTTACAAGCGAACGTGGGGGTTGAAAGCGTGAACTGTTACACGCTCGCTGGGTAGCATGCAGCGGCCAGATGGGCAGGGTGCGCGCGCACCCTGCGGCATGTGGCCCGGCGAGTCGAGGCGCCGGCAGATCTGCCCAGCCGCCATTCCTGAGGTGCGCTGTACGAAAGCGGTGACCACACCGTCACAAACAGGTAGCACGCACCTAAGGATCGCCACCATGCCGTGGATTCAACACATCGCTGCCCGCCTGAACCAGGCTCGCCAGGCCCGCCATGCTTTGTTTGCGCGTAACGCGCAACGCCAGGCGCCGCTGCTGCAGGAGATGGAGCCGCGCATCTTGCTATCGGCCGCGCCGATCGTGACGAGCGACTTGGCCGGCATCTACACCGCCGCGTTTGCCGGCAGCGACGATGTGATCGGCGTCAACCTGGTGGCCGGCACGTCCACCAATGGCGGTGTGATCATTGACCTCACCTACGTTGACGATGCCTCGCAGGTACAGACCCTCACGCTGGGCACCGCCGCCGTGGGCATCCAGGGCCTGGTGATCGACGCCGGCGCGGGCGACGACCGCATCACCACCAGCGCGCTGGCCCCGGCGCACACGCTCACCATCATCGGCGGCGCCGACAACGACACCCTGACCGGCCCCGATGTGGCCACCAACTGGTCGATCAGCGCCAGCGACGCCGGCTCGGCCAGTGGCATCACGGCTTTCAACACGATCGAGAACCTCGTTGGCCGCGGCCAGGCGGATGTGTTCACGCTGCTGGCGGGCGGTGTGATCACCGGCCAGATCGATGGCGGCAATGGCGACGACACCATCGTGGCGCCGGACACCGAAAACGCCTGGGCCATTTCGGGCACCGACGCCGGCCTGCTCAACAGCACCCGCTTCGTCTCGATCGAGACCCTTACCGGCGGCAGCGGCATTGACATCTTCCGCGTGCAAAGCGGCGAAGCCATCAGTGGCCAGATCAAAGGCAGCGGCGGCGTGGACACGTTGGCGGGCCCGGACCTGGACAACGCCTGGCTGCTCAGCGCCGCGGGCGGCGGCAACCTGAACGCGGCCTTGTCTGACCCGGTGGGCGGCACCGATTTCATCGAGATCGAGAACCTCACCGGTGGTGCGAAGAACGACGAGTTCAAATTCAACGCCGCCGGCTCCATCACCGGCAATCTCGACGGTGGCACGCAAAACGCCGATGCGCCCACGGTGGACAGCCTGGACTACAGCCCGCACAGCGGCGCCGTGAGCGTGAACCTGGAAACCGCCACCGGCCCGGGTGTGGCCGGGTTCAAGAACATCAACAAGGTGGTGGGCGGTAGCGGTACTGACACCCTGACCGGCCCGGTGGCCGTGACCGACCACACCGATTGGGTGCTGACCGGCGCCAATGCGGGCACGGTGGACGGCACGGCCTTCGCCAGCTTTGAAAACCTCACTGGGCAAGACAGCACGAGCGATGCTTTCATCTTCCGCGGCGGCAGCCTGAGCGGCACGGCCAGCGGCGGCGCGGGCTCGCTCGACGGTTTTGCGGTGGAAGTCGGCAGCCTGCTCACGGCGTATCAGCCCGTGGGCGCCGATGCAGCCAGCGCCGCCGGCGTGAACGTGGCGGGCACCCTCGTCAAGTTCGCCGGCATGGATCACTACGACGCAGTGAGCGGCGGCGCCATGCACAGCGTCTTCACCGGCACCATCTTCGACCGCGATGTCACGCTGGCCGACGGCACGGCCAACGACGGCAACATGCTGATCAGCTTCAGCAACTTTGCCTTCCACGACGCCAGCGCCACCAGCTACGTCATCGCCAATCCGAGCAACACGCTCACGCTCATTACCGGCAGCGGGCCGGACACGATCACCGTCGCTTCCACCGACGCGGGCTTTGCCGGCGCCTTGCTGCAATTCAGCCAGGGCGTGCTCAAGGGCACGCTCACCGGCAATGCCGACACCGCCGCGCTGGCGCTGGTGGCGCCGTCGAACGACGGCGGGCTGGTGCTCACGCTCACCGTGAACGGCAACGCCAACACCCTGGGCAGCACGGCCGTGGGCGTGAAGCGCGTTGAGCTCGATGGCCTGGGCGGCGCCGATGGCTTTGCGGTGGATCAGGTGTTACCGATTGAGGTGAGCATCGTTGGCGGTGGCGGCAGCGACACGCTCACCGGCCCCTTCCTGGGCATGGGTTGGGAAATCATCGGCCTTGATGCCGGCAGCGCTGACGGCGTGACCAGTTTCGAGGGCATCGAAAACCTCACCGGCCGCAACGAACCCGACCGTTTCAACGTGCGCGACGACGGCGTGACGCAGGGCTCGATCAGCGGTGTCATCACTGGCGGCGGCGGGCTCGATACGCTGATTGGGCCGGATGTCAACAACACCTGGAACCTGACCGGCGCCAACATCGGTGTGCTCAACGGCAGCACCGATTACGCCGGCATCGAGAACCTCACCGGCGGCTTCGCGGCCGACACCTTCAACGTGGCCGCGGCGGGTTCTCTCAGCGGCCTGCTCGATGGCGGGCTGGACAAGGCCGTCGTGGCAGGCGGCAGCACGCCGGCTGACGACACATTGAGCTACGCTGTCTACGGCTCGGCCGTGAGCGTGAACCTGGCGCTGGCCAGTGCCACGGGCGTGGCCGCGTTGTCGCGCATGGACGTGTTCATCGGCAGCACGGGCAACGACACCTTCGTCGGCCCCGAAGCGGCCAACGTGCTGGACGCCACGGCCAACACCGCGCTGCCTTATCTGCCCCAGGGCACCAAGGTGCGTGTGCTCGAAGGCACGCTGGCCAACCCAATCGAGAACATCTACGAATACATCGGCCCATCGAGCATCGACAGCAACCCGGCCACGCCAGCGCTCAATGCCCACAACCTCACGCTGCAAACCTATTCCGACACCAACCTGTGGAAGCTGGTTGACGACCACATCAACTGGAACGTTAGCGGCGCGAATGCCGGCAACGTGGAAGGCAGCAGCTTCAGCAGTTTCGAAAACCTCACCGGCCGTGGCGCCACCAGCGACTTCTTCCTGTTCGGCGCCGCCGGCAGCCTGAGCGGCACCGTGAGCGGCGGCTTGCAGCCGGGTACCGATACGAGTGATGGCTTTGCGGTGTCTGATGGCACCACCACCGTGGCGTTCCGGCCCACCACGAATGAAGAAAGTGGTGGCCCGGTCACCATGCTGGGCCGCACCATCACCTACGCCGGCATGGACCCGTTCACGCCGTTCAGCGTCTCGCCCGCGGCGGTCACGATCAACGGCACGGTGTTCGGCGACAACATCGTGCTTGAAGACGACAACAGCGTAAACAGCTCCGGGGACATGAAGGTCACCTTCCTGGGCCTGAGCTTCTTCAACGGCACGATTCAGACGAATGGCAGCTTCCGCTTCGCCAACCCCACAGAATCCTTGACCATCCTGGCCGGCAGCGGCGGCGACACCATCACCGTCAAATCCATGGACCCGGCCTTCGCGGCCGAATTGCTGCTGTACGGCAACAAGGCCGGCGCGCCCACCATCGAGCCCGATGCCGGGCATGACGTGATCTCGTTCGAAAGCGATGTCTTCACGCACGGCGGCTACCTCGAAGCCTTTGCCGATGACATCAGCGTGATGCCCGGCAAGACGCTGTCCACCGAAGTCGACCCCGATTCCGTCCCGCGAAACCTGAGCAACGCTGACGACATCGTCTTCCGTGCCCGGCGCATCGGCACGCCCGAAATCGAAAACCTGCTGCCATCGGGCTACCTGTCCAAGAGCGTGTCGATCAGCATCGGCGAGGGTGCCTCGCTGCGCGCCGCCAACATCTACCTGGTGGCGCAGGCTGAAGACCGTGCGCTGGCCACCACGCTGGGCCTGAGCACGCTGGAAAGCCAGTTCTTCCTCGACCCCGCGGTGAGCTTCCTGCAAGACCTGGTGTCCTTGCCGATCAAGGTGCTGGTCAAGGCCGCCGAGGCGCATGTGACCATCGGCGCCAACGCCAAGATCGAGGCCGGCGACGTGATTGGCATCTACGCCACAGCCGGCGCCGACGCCAGTGCGCAGGCCAAGAGCCAGCTCTTCAGCCTGGGCTATTCGCAGGCTGACGCCACGGCGGTGATCAACGTGCTGGGCGGTGCGCTGATCGAAGGCGGCGGGCCGGTCAACCTCACCTCGGCGGCCAATGCCACGGCCAACATGAGCACCGAAACCTCGCGCGAGGAACAGGGCAGCGTGCCGGGCAAGAAGACCAGCGGCTTTGCGGCGTCCATCGCCGTGTCGTGGGCGCGGCTCACCTCCACCGCCACGCTGGCGCCTGACGCCTATGTGCATGGCGGGCGCACAGTCAACATCCGCGCGCTGGGCGAAGTGGAATCGGAAGCTGAATCGGAGTCCGGCTTGTATGCCGACGGCACCGCGGCGCTGAGCCTGGCTTTGCAGTTTTCCACCGCCAACATCCTGACCAAGCTCGACGGCAAGGTGCAGGCCGACATGAACACCAACGGCGGCGAGGTCGTGAAGTTCGAGTTCGACCCGACGGTGAAGGCGGCGGGTTCGACGAGCGCGCAAACCATCCACCGGCTGGTGAGTGCCGATGACGACCTGGGCCGCCCGGGCGACACGGTGCAGGTGCTGGTGGAAGTGCCGGTTTCCTTGACCGACAACCCGAGCTGGTCGAACCTGGCCATGCCCGCGGGCACGGTGTTCGAATACATCGGCCCCGATGTGGCGGGCGACGTGAACCTGGCGATCACCAGCCAGAGCTACCGCAACCCCGATCTGTGGCGCGTGACCTCTGAACCCTGGGGTTATGTCGATTTCGCCAACAACCGCATTTCGGTGCACAACACGGGCAACAAGGCCAACAACTGGGTCGTGGTCACCGAAGACACGGCCGACTATTCATCGCGCCGCGGCAAGAGCATTGGCGGCCTTGACTCGGGCCAGACCTACACGGTGATCTCGCTGGCCGACGACCCGTTGACTGAGCTGGACGAAAGCCACTATGTTCAGTTGGCGCGCACCGAGCAGTTGGCGATTGATGGCGTGCCGATCAACCTGTTGTCGCCGACGGAGGAAAAGGCGATTGCCGTCGCCGCGGCCACCGCGTTGTACGTACTTGCCCCTACCCCGATCAATCTGGCCCTGCTCACGGCAGTCAGCGCGGCCAACTTCGACGTCACCACCAACAACCGCCACTTCAATGCCGATGTCAACAGCATCAGCGGCGACAAGATCACGCTGACGCAGACGATCACCGAGTTCAACCCGTTCGAACTTGGCCAGGCGGTGAATTACTACGAGCCGGGCCACGATGACAACGATGTGGTGGTGCCCGGCATCAACCCCGATGGCAGCGAAGAAGTTGACGGCGACGGCGAGCCCGTGATGCGCTGGCGCGACCCCACCCTGGGCAGCACGCTCGACGGCACCATCTACACCCCGCGCATCCCCGGGCTTGACCATGGCGGCCTGTACTACGTGATGGCCGGGGTGGATCAGTTCAACCTGATCGGCGACCAGCGCCTGGTGGACAAGCAGGTGATTCAACTCGGCGCGCTGGAAAACGAAACCCGCGGCGGCGTGGCGCGCATCAAGATCGGCACGCCATTGAACAGCGCTGAAACCGGTTTCGTGCTGCGTGCCACGCAGATTCTCGATTCCACCTTCCTCACATTCGGCGCCGGCAGCTTGCTCAACGCCACCGACACGGCATCGGCCACCGCGGGCTTTGCCGCGGAAGATGTTGACGACACGAAGAAGAGCGACGACGGCGGCTTCAAGTACGGTGACCAGGCCTTCGACAAGCTGTTCGACGGTGCTTCCAAGAGCTACACCACGAAGCAGAACGCGAACGCCGGTGGCGCGAACGCCGGTACGCCGGCGTCTGCGGGCTCGTCAGACAAAGCCAAGCTGCAAGTGGCCGGCGCGCTGGCGTTTTCGTACACCAGCCACGACGTCAAGACGCTGATCACCAGCACGGCCGACCTGAATTCCAACGACGACATGGAGCTGACCTCGGCCATCAACGAGTCGCTCAAGCTCACCGCCGAAGCCACCGGTGAAGCGCAGCCCGGCAAGAAGGATGCGAAGGGCAAGGCCGCGCCGAACACCTCGGCCGACAACAGCGTGAGCATGGCCATCATCATCGGCATCGAGAACAACGCCTCGCGCGCCATCGTCGAAGGCGGCGCCACGCTCGATTCCATGCGCGCGCTGCGGTTGCTTTCGGGCGTGAACTACCCCTTCCTGACGCGGCTCGACGAGTTCGTGCCCACCAGCGTGGGCGAACTCAGCGACAAGATCACCAGCGAAGGCTTCGACGCCGTTAACACCTATCTTGACGGGACAGGCGGCCTGAAGTCGCTGTTCAACACCTGGGCGCGCAGCACCACCGCGGCCGACAAGATGGCCATTGCCGGCTCGGTGAACGTGCTGGTGTTCAACAACGTGGCCGAGTCCATCGTTCGCAGCGGCGCCAAGATCAATCAAGACCCGTTCTATCGGCCCGGCGACGCCTACTACGCCGACCCCGACAACTACGACCCGGCCAACAACAGGAACGACCAGACGCCCGGCGCCGGCGGCCACAGCAGCAACGCCAACAACGTGGATGAGCACGTGGTCTCGATCGAGGCCACCAACTACATGCAGTTCATGAACGTGACCGGCGTGTTCAGCTTCAAGCTGCCCAGCCTGTCGTTGGGGGCCAGTGGCATCGACGATGTCGACCCGGCGTTCGACGTGAGCCTCACGCCCACCAAGGGCGGCACGGGCGGCGTGGGCGGTGCGTTCTTCCTCGAATTCCTGAACAACACCACGCATGCCATCGTCGAGCCCAATGTCGACCTGTACAGCGGCCGCCAGTCGGGCCTGAACATCAAGGCCGAGGAAGCGATCCTGGGCTTTGCCTTCACCCAGGCCGGCAGCAGCGCCGGCAAGGTGGCCGTGGGCGGCAGCTTCGCGTACTTCGAGCAAAAAAGCGACACCCTGGCCCATCTGGCCGAGGGCTCGCGCATCACCGGCGGGCGGGTGGACGTGTACGCGGGCGAACTGGAAACGCAAATCAACTGGGCCGGCGGCGTGGCCAAGAGCAAGGCCTTTGGCGCCGGCATTGCGGTGGCCATCAACAACACCGACCGTGAAACCAGGGCGGTGATCGGCGAGCTGGCGGACACCGCCGGCACCGGCCCCAAGATTCTGATCGGCACGGCCAACCCCATTGGCCCCACCAATACCCTGGCCGGCCCGCTGGCCGGCACCGTCACCGCGCGCGCCAGCGTGGCCGGTGGCCTGTATGCCTTCACCGTGGCCGGCGCCTTTGCCAACGCCTCGGCCTCGAAAGACAAGCCCGACCCGGCAGCCGGCGGCAACGCCCCGGCCAGCGGCAGCCCCACCGCGGGCACCAACACCAGCAGCGCGCTCACCCCGCCCATTCCGCCCGGCGCCGCGGCCAGCGTCACCACGCCGGCCCAACAAGACAAGAAGGCCGGCACCGGCGTGGGCATCGCCGCGGCGGCCGGCATCAACAACGTGCGCGATGTGACGCAGGCGTCCATCTCCGACGCCGTGATCTATGCCGACGCGGTGGACGTGAAGGCCAACAACCAGAACAACATCGTTGCCGCCACCGGCGGCCTGGCTTTTGCCAAGACCGATTCGGGCGGCAACGCCCTGGCCCTGGCCGGGGCCTTCAGCTACAACGGCATCAACGCCACCACCAACGCCTTCGTGCGCGACAGCACGGTCACGCTGGCGAGCCGCGACTTTCAAAAATTCGTGGTCGAGACGGCCGAGCAGCGCTTCTCGGTCACGGCCGACACGGTGGGCGACATCTGGACCCTGGCCGCCGGCGGCGGTGGTGCGGTGGCGGGCGGCGGCGACAACTCGTCGAGCAGCGGCACCTTTGCCGGCTCGCTGGCCGGCGCGGTGTCGGTCAACACCGTCACCGGCAACACGCGGGCACGGGTGATCAACAGTACCGTTAACTTCGCAGCGGGCGATGCCGCCAGCGATGCGCGCGTTCGCGCCACTGATGACGCTGACATCTTCGCCATTGCCGGCGGCCTGTCACTCGCCCTGGCCAAGGGCAACAAGGGCGCCACGGCGCTGGCCTTCGGCGTGGCCGTGTCGGTGAACAACATCGTCTCCGACACCGACGCCCTGGTGCAGAGCAGCAGCTTGCTGTGGGCGCCCGGCGCCAGCGGCGTGGCGCTGATCGAGGCCAAGAGCAACGGCAGCATCCAGGCCTACACCGTGGCCGGCGCGTTCGGCGCCGCCATTGCGCAGCAGCAGGGCAGCGGCGTGGCCGTGACCGGCGCGGGCGCGGGCTCTGTGAACCAGATCGACGCCGACACCACGGCCATCCTGCACCTGAGCACGGTGGACTTTGCCGATGCGGTCACGGTCAAGGCCAGCAACGATTCACACATCGTTGCCGGCGCCGGCGCGGCGGCTATTTCGTTCGCCGCTTCTTCACAGGGCACGGCCGCGGCCATCTCCATCGGCGCGGCGTTTGCCATCAACAACCTGAATGGCTCGGGCACCGACGCGAATGACGTGCTGGCCGAGGTGGACCAGTCCACCGTCAGCCACAGTGGCGCCATCGCGGTGCAGGCCGACATGTTGGCCGGCATCTTCAGCCTGGGCATTGGCGCGGCAGGCAGCGTGGCGGCCTCCAGCGGCGGCACCGCCGTGGGCGTGGGCGTGGCCGGTTCGCTGGGCATCAACAAGATCCGCAACAACACGCAAGCGCGGGTGCGCAACGGCAGCAGCCTCACCACCGAAGCCGGCGGCAGCGGCACCGCGGTGAGCATCACGGCCACCGACGATTCCAACATCGACGCCATTGCCGGCGCCGCGGCGCTGTCGATCGCCGTGACGCAGAAGACCGCCATCGCGGTCTCGCTCGGCCTGTCACTGACCATCAACGACATCACCAACACCACCCGCGCCACGGTGGAAGATTCCGGCATCAAATCCGCCGGCACGGTGACGGTTGAAGCCAACAGCGAATCGAGCATCGACGCGCTGGCCTTCGGCGTCGGCGTGGCCGCGGCCATCAGCGGCGGCTCGTCGGCGGTGTCGGTGGCCGCCACCGGCGCCCTGAGCTTCAACACGATTGACAACACGGTGCAAGCCACCGTGGTCGATACGCCGTTCAGCGCCGCGCTGCCGGGCACGGCCGCGCGCACGGCGATTGAAAGCCAAGGCGCCTTCAGCGTGAAGGCGAGCGACGATTCCAGCATCGACGCCATTTCGGTGGCCGCCTCGGCCAGCGTGGCGGGCAGCAGTTCGGCGGCGGTGGCGGTGTCCATTGGCCTGGCTCTGGCGCACAACCGCATCGACAAAGACGTTTCAGCCAGCATCGTCGACGTGACCGGCGCCGACACCGCCAGCGTGGATGTGATCGGCGTGAACACCCACGGCGGCGACGTGATCGTCAACGCCCGCGACGATTCGTCGATCGAGGTGTTGTCGTTCGCCGCGGCCTTGTCGCTGGCCCTGGGCAGCACAGCCGTGGGCGTGGCCGGTGGCGCGAGCGAATCGACCAACATCATCCTGACGCGCACCAACGCCTTCATCGATGGCAGCCAGATCGGTAAAGACGGGAACACGGTCGGCAAGGTCGACCTCGACGCCAGCAGCGACTCCGAAATCGATGCGAAGGTTGCTGCCGTGGCCGTTTCGCTGGCCGTGGGCAGCACCGGCGTGGGCGTGGCCATCGGCATTGCCGTGGCGCGCAACTTCATCGGCTACGACCCGAATGGCACCGGCGTGACCGGCACTATATTGCCGTCTGCTGGACCAGATTCGACGCTGCAAAACAGCCTGACGAAGAACGTCACCAAAGTGCGCATCGTCGATGGCGCCCTGGCCGGCGACATCTACGAATACATCGGCGACACGCAAAGCGACAGCGACGCCAACAAGCCCGGCGCGCAGCAGTACGAGCTGCGCAGCCAGCAGTTCCGCGACGCCAGCCAGTGGAAGCAAGTCAACGTCAGCAAGAACGCGGCGCAGGTGCGGGCCTACACGCACGAAACGAGCATTGACGCGGCCGGCGCGCTAACGATTGACGCCACTTCCACGCAGAGTATCGACGCCATCGTGGTTTCAGCCGCCGTGGCCATTGCCGCCGGCAGCATCGGCGTGGCCGCATCGGGCGCCGGCGTGTACGCCGAAAACAAGATCGCCACCAACGTGACGGCCAGCATCGACGGCGACGGCACCACGGCCGCGCATGACGGCATCAGCGCCGCGGGCGTGCTGGTGCGGGCCGATGATTCATCGGGCATCGACTCGGTGGCCGCCGCCGTGGCGCTGGCCGCCGGCATTGGCCTGTCGGCCGGCATCGCGGTGGCGCTGGGCTTGTCGCTGGCGTTCAACGACATCACCAACGTGACGGATGCGTCGGTGACCAACGTTGACGAAAAACTCGACAGCACGGGTGGCGGCACGGTGGAAATCAGCGCCCTGTCGCAAGGCAAGAAGCTGTTCGACGTGACGGTGGCCGCGGCCGGGCTGACGGCCGCGCAGCTCAATGACGCGGCCAAGCAAGACGCCGACAACCCGGACGACCCGCTCAACCAGCCGGTCTATGAGCAGGTGACGCCGGACAAGCCGGAGACCGAAGACATTAACGAGTACACCGAGCAGGTCAAGGCCGGTTTCGAAGGCGACAACATCAAGCTGCGCGGT
>JAYUPO010000563.1:0-6111 GCA_043760085.1 Burkholderiales bacterium | reverse complement strand
GTGGCCACGGCGCCCACGCCGCGCCGGGTGTGGATGCACAGCGCCCCCACCGCAAAGAAGCGGCTGGCAATGGCCACGCCGATGCGGCCGGTTTCATCACGGGCCAGCAGGCTCCAGGTCATGGCTGCGCGCTAAAACTTTCCGTCAACCAGATACATCGCAATCCACGGCTGCCAGACCACCACGCCCAGGCACACGATCATCAGCCCCACATAGGGCAAGGCCGCTTTCACCAACAAGCCGAAGGGCTGCTTGAAGGCCGACATGGCGACGATGAGGTTCAGCCCCACGGGGGGCGTGAGGTAGCCGATTTCCAGGTTCAGGATCATGATGATGCCGAACGTGACCTTGTTGAAACCATAGGCCTCGGCCACCGGGGCCAGCAGCGGCGCCAGGATGAGGATGGCCTCGCCGGTGGTCATCAGGCAGCCCACGGCCAGCAGCAGCAGGTTGACCAGCAGCATGAACATCAAGGGGCTGCTGATGTAGCCCTGCATGAAGGCCACCATCTGCCCGGGCACGCGGTGTTCGATGAGAACAATGTTCAGGCTCAGCGCCACCGCCAGCACCGGGAACAGGCTGCCGCCGAGCTTGCTTTGTTCGAGCACCACGTTGTAGAAGTCCTTCAACTTCATTTCGTTGTGGATGAACATTTCCACGAACATGGCATACACCAACGCCACGGCGGCGGCCTCGGTGGCGGTGAAGTAGCCGCTGTAGATGCCGCCGAGCAAGATGACCGGCATCAACATGGCCCAGACACCTTCGCGCAGTGCAACCTTGAGTTCGGCCGCATCGAACTTTTCGGTGGGCATGTGCCGGCAGGTGACCATGGCGTAGATCGACATCACGATCAGGATGAAGATGCCCGGGCCCACGCCGGCCAGGAACAGGTCGGTGATCGAGGCTTCGGTCACCAACCCATAGATGATCATGGGAATCGACGGCGGGATGATGATGCCCAGCGTGCCGGCCGACATGATGGTGCCCAGCGCAAACTTGTTGTCGTAGTTGGCCGCGCGCAGCGCCGGGTACATCACCGTGCCGATGGCCAGCATGGTCACGATGCTGCTGCCGGAGATGGCGGCGAACACACCGCAGCTCAGAATCGCCGCCACCGCCAGCCCGCCGGGCAGCGGGCGCGTGAACGCTGCAACGATTCGAATCAGCCGCTTGGCGGTGGAACCCTGCGTCATGACGTTGCCGCACAAAATGAACAGCGGGATCGACAGGATCAGTTCCTTGTCGAGTGCGACCCACATGTCTTCGAGGATGTAGTCGAGCTGGCCCTTGCCCCAGACGACTTGCACGAAGGCGGCAATGGCCAGCAGGATCACCACCAGCGGCTGGCGCAGTAGCAGCAGCACGCCCACCAGGGCCAGGAACGCGATCAGTGTCATTCCTGGAACTCCGGCAACGCAGGCCGCAAGGCAGGCCAAGCGGCATAGAACAGGTAGCGCACCGCGGCCGAGGCAAAGCCCAGCGGTATGGCCAGTTGAATCGGCCAGATCGGGATGTTGAAGGCCTGCGCGCGCAGGTCGGCGGTCATGGAACTTTGCACATAGACCCAGCCGTAATACGCCACGCCGGCCATGAACAGCCCGGTGAATAGGTCAGCGCAGCGGTCTACCACCGGGCCCCAGTGCGCCGGCACCCATTTGAAGCCGACGCGCGGCAGCAGGTGGCTGGCCGTGGCGGTGGCAATGCCCACGCCGGCAAAGCTGCCGATCACCAGCGCGTAGATGCTCATCTTCTGCGAGGCATAGACCCCGGCCTGGCCCTTGATGTTGAAGGCGCGAAAAATTGGCCCCAGCAGCTCGCGGCCCAGCACGTCGGCCACCAGCACCACGGCAATGAAGCCGAAGGCCAGCACGGCCACCAGGCATTCCGCCCGGTGCCAGCGGTTGACGATGGTTCTGGCGAAGGCTGGGGCGAAGGCCGGTGCGCCGCTGGCGCTGGCCGCCATTACTTGGCGCAGGCCTTGCGGCCAGCTTCCATGGCGGCGTAGAAGGCCTTGGCGCTGCCGCCGGTTTCGTCAACGATCTTCGGGTAGATGGGTTCCATGGCGCTGCGCCAGGCATCGCGCTGCGCTTGCGTGGCGTTGACGACCTGGCCGCCGGCCTTTTCATGCATGCCGTACAGCACGCCTTCGAAGCCGCGCACTTCGGTGCGGTACTGGCTGCTGGGCACGCGGTCGCTGGCCTTGATCAAGGCGTCTTGCGCTGTCTTGGGCAGCTTGTCGAACACGCCCTTGTTCATCAGCGTCAGGCCCGGCGAGTCGTACACGCCCAGGCGTGACACCACCGGCGCCACCTTGGTCAGGCCCGAGGGCAGGGCGAAGGTGATCGGCGTCATCACCACCTCGGCCATGCCGGTCTGGAAGGCCGGGATCCATTCCGGCAGGCCCAGCGGCGTGGGCGTGGCGCCCAGCGATGAGAAGAAGATGGTCTGCGTCTTGTTGGCATAGGCCGCGGCCTTGACGCCGTTCAGGTCTTTCGGCGCATTGAAGGCCTTCTTGCCGAACAGTTCGATCGAGCCCACCGAGGTCCAGCCGATGAAGCGCACGCCTTTCTTGTCGAACAGCTCGGTCACCTGTTTGGTCAGGTGGTTGTCGAGCACGCAGTCGGCCTCGGCGGCGTTGCTGAAGTAAAACGGCATCAGCAGCAGGGCCACCTCGGGCACCACCAGCGCTGCCGAGCCGCCGGAATAGCCGCCCATGTCGATGCGGCCACGGGCCACTTGCTGCACCGTGTCTTGCTCGCTGCCCAGGGCTGAATTCAAGAACGGCGCAATCTTCAGTTCGCCCTTGCTTTCTTCTTCCACCGCCTTGGCAAAGCGCTCAATCTGCATCACCCAGGGGTTGCCCTTGGGCGGCGCGCCCGAGCTGTAGCGCAGCTCGATGGGTTTCTTGTCTTGCGCCTGCGCGCCGGCGGCCAGGGCCAGGCCAGCGGCGGCCACCAAGATGGCAAGAGTGTTTGTGCGCATGATGGGGTTCCTTCGCGTATCGGGCAGGGGCTGGCGGCGGTTGCCGGGCAGTAGGTTGGATGATCCCGGCGCGCAGGCGCAGCGGCCATCCAGATTCGCCCTATGCGTGCGAAGGTGATGGCGGCCAGCGCGCGCGCCGATCAGCGCCTGCAGTGGCCGGCCAATTCGGCCCAGGCGAAAAACGGCACGCTCAAGATGCCCATGCCGGCCCCCGCGAACTCGCCCTTCAGGCAGTCGCCTACCGCCGCGCGCCCGACGCTGTGGGCCAGTTGTTCTTGCCGTGAAAGTGGCTGCGCCTGGCCGGTGGCCAGGCGACCCAACTCGCCCACGCTGGGTTTGGCGGCCGCGGCGGCGGCGGCGCGCCGCGTGCCCGCCGATTCGAGCAGGCTGGGTTGTGCTACAGGGGTGTTGGCCGCAGAGGCCACGGCCTGCTGCGGGGCTGGCGCGGCAACGGCCGGTTCGGACAGCGCTGCCGGGGGCAACGTTGCATCGGCAGCGCCGGTGGCCACGGGCAGGGTGGTGACTTGCGATGAGACTTGCGATGAACCGCGCACCGGCGCTGTGGCGGTGGGCGTGGCAGCGCGCGGCCGCATGGGCCTGCCGGGTTCTTGAGCGCGGCCTTGCTGCGCCGTTGGCGGCAGCGCTTTCAAGTCAAGCCAGGCGATGGCTGCCGTCGGCGAGCCACTGGCGCGGTGTGGGCGCAGCGCCTGGTCCAGCCAAGCCCACAGCGCCACGTGCGCAGCGGCAATCAACAGCACCAGGCCAGCCCTCATGCCGCGCGCCCAGGCAAACTTCGAGGCCCAGCCGAGCAGGCGAGGAACCGGCCATGAAGAAACCCAAGCACGTGAGCGAAACCCCCGCCACGCAGGTGCTGCGCGCCAGCGGCGTGGGGTTCAGCGAGCATGCCTACGATTATGTGGAACACGGCGGCACCGCCGAATCGGCGCGCCAGTTGGGCCTGGCCGAGCACAGCGTCATCAAAACGCTGGTCATGCAAGATGAACGCGGCAACCCGCTGATCGTGCTGATGCATGGCGATGCGCAGGTCAGCACCAAGAATCTGGCGCGCGCCATTGGCGCCAAAAGCGTGGCGCCGTGCACCCTCGATGTGGCGCAACGCCACAGCGGCTACCAGGTGGGCGGCACCTCGCCGTTCGGGCTGCGCAAGGCCATGCCGGTTTACGTGCAGCACACGGTGCTGGCGCTGCCGCGCATTGCCATCAACGGCGGGCGGCGCGGCTTTCTGGTGGGGCTGGAGCCAGTCGTGCTGACGCAGCTGTTAGGCGCCGTGGCGGTGGATTGCGCCTTGTCGTCAGGTTGAAAGGTGGCGGCGCAAGCGGCGGATGAAGGCCCACACCGCCCACAGCACCGGCAGCGCGGCCACGCCCACCAGCACATCGCTCTTCCAGTGCAGGCCTTGCAGCGCCGGCAGGGCCAGCAATGCCTTGGCGGCGTAGCCGATGAGGCCCAGCACGTAGTAGGTGATGGCCACCACGCTCAAGCCTTCCACCGTTTGCTGCAAGCGCAATTGCATCTGCGCGCGCTGGGCCAGCGCCTTGAGCAACTCCTGGTTGTTGGCCTCGCGGTGGACCTCCACGCGCACGCGCGCCAGGCCCACGGCGCGGTTGATGCGTTCGGCCACGTCGCTCAAGCGCGCATCGGTGCTTTCGCACAGGGCCACCGCGGGCCCCAGGTGCCGGTTCAGGAAACCGGTGAGCGTTTGCACCCCGGGCAGGCGCGTTTCACGCAGCGCGGCCAGGCGGCGCTGCACGAGTTGGTGATAGGCCCGCGTGGCGGCAAAGCGAAAGCGCGTGCGCGCGGCGATGTGTTCAACCTCGGCGGCCAATTGGGCCAAGGTGTTGAACACTGGCGTGTCGTCGCCCGGGCTGCCGGCGGCCATGGCGTCCACCGCAGCGCGCAGCCGGGCTTCCAGCGCGCCCAGGGCCGCGGCTTCGCGCTGCGCCAGCGGAAAGCCCAGCATGGCCAGCATGCGGTAGGCCTCGATTTCGCACAGGCGCTGCGCCTCGCGCGCGAGCTGCTCGGGGCTGAGCGTGGCATCGAGCAGCAAATAGCGCGTGGTGTGCTGTTCGTGCAAGCGCAGGTCGGTCAGCGCGGTGGCCGCGCCTTCGCCGATGTGCGCGCCGATCAGCTCGCCATTGTGAAAGCCAGTCTGCCAAGCGGCCGGCAACGCCGCCCCGGCCGGCGCCGGCAACAGCAGGATCTGCGTGGCCGCCAGCAACTCGCCCGCCCCGTCTTGCATGAACGCTTGCTGCAAGGCGCCGGGCAGGCTGCGCAGGCCCGGCGAGCGTTGCCACAGGCTGCGCAGCGCGGCGGCATCATCCGGTGCTTCGTCCGGTGCATCGGCCAGGGCTTGGAACCATTGCCAACTGACGAATTCGCCGTGGCGCTCGTACTTGAAGGCCTGCATGCCATGGCGCAGCAGCATGTGGCTGGCGCCCGGCGCTGGCGCTTCGGCGCCGAAGTGCTGGCACACCGCTGCCAGCGCGTGCGCGGCGCAAGCGGCGCTCATGTCATGCTGCACCCAATGGTTCAACACGCCCGGCGTGGCCACTTGCAGAGGTGGGCGGGCATGCAGCTCGCTGTGCAACTCGGGGTGGGCCAGGTTGGGCCAGGGTGCGGGGGTGTAGGGCATGCAGGGGTGGGTCGAAGCAGCGGCTTACACTGGGCTGGGATCGTGTCAGGGTGACGACAAGGTGGCGCAAGAACAATGGCAATGATCTGGAGTCTGGCGGCGGTGGTGGCGGCCTACCTGGTGGGTTCATTGTCGTTTGCCGTGATCGTCAGCCGCGCCTTCGGCCTGGCCGACCCGCGCAGCCACGGCTCGGGCAACCCGGGAGCCACCAACGTGCTGCGCACCGGCCACCGCGCTGCGGCCGTGCTGACCCTGGCGCTGGACGCGCTGAAGGGCTTTGTGCCGGTGCTGTTGGCGGTTAAATTTGGCGCCCGCTTTGGCCTGGGTGAATGGACAGTTGCTTTCGTGGGCCTGGCCGCCTTCCTGGGCCACCTGTGGCCGCTGTACTTCAAGTTCCAGGGCGGCAAGGGCGTGGCCACGGCGGCCGGCGTGCTGTTCGCCTTCAACCCGCTGTTGGGCCTGGCTACGCTGGC
>JAYUPO010000562.1:0-17926 GCA_043760085.1 Burkholderiales bacterium | reverse complement strand
GGCGAGTTCTTGGCGGCGATGGTCCAACTGTGCGCCGGGTCGACCAGCGCGATGTCGGCATCGAAGCCCTCGGCCAAATCGCCCTTGTGGTTCAGGCCGTAGCGCTGCGCCGGGTTCCAGCTGGTCACACGCGCCATGTGGTTAAAGCTCATGCCGCGTTTCATGCCTTCGCTCACCAATGAAGGCAGCAAGTATTCGGTGCCGCCGAAGCCGCTCTTGGCCATCCAGATGTTGCCGAAGTAGCGCGCCGGAATCTTCATTTCATGGCGGCAGCAGGCATGGTCGCTGACCACCCAATCCAGCTCGCCGGCGAGCAGCGCTTCCCAAAGAAACTCCACATCCTCACGCGGGCGGATCGGCGGGTTCACCTTGGCCAACTCGGCGGCCTTGGACGTCACATCGAGCATCAAGTGCCCAATCGTCACTTCGCGCTTGAAGCTGATGTGCGGGAACACCTCGCTCATCATCATGGCCGCCTGCACCGCCTTGCGTGAACTCAGGTGCAGCAGGTTGATGTTGGGCAGCGCCGCTTCGTTGGCCAGGTAGGCGGCGATGAACACGGCCAGGCCTTCCGAGTGCGGCGGGCGCGAGGCGTGGTACGCGGCCAGGCCCTTGAGCGACTTGTCCTTTTCCACCAGCTTGGTGTAAGCCGTCATCACCTCGGCGGTTTCGCAGTGCAGAGAGAGTGAAATTTGCGCCGCCTTGTCGGGCAACTGCTCGCGCGCGGCCTGCACGCCGCGCATCACAAATTCGAAGTGGCCGTAGTCGTAGCGCTCGTCTTCACCAATCATCAAAAAGTCGCGCTGCGTGTTGCTGGCCCCGTGCAGGCCATGCGAGCCATAGAACATGAAGATCTTGAAGCTGCTCACGCCATGCTTGCTGATGAGCATGGGAATCTCTTTGATGTGCTGGGCGTTCATGGGTGCCAGGTGAAAACCATAGTCCACATGAAAGCGGTTTTTCGACAGCTTCAACACTTCAGGAAAGAACTTGGCGTACGGCCCACCCTTGTTCAAGTAGTACTGGCCGGTGCGAAAGTAGTTGAGCGAGGATGTGACGCCGCCCATCGCCGCGGCCTGGCTTTCACTCACCGCGTCCTCAGCCAGCGGCGAGTAAATACCGCTGTGCATGTGCGCATCGACCACGCCCGGAAACGCCAGGCGGCCACGGCCATCTTCCACCGTTTTGGCCTGGGCCGCATCCAGGCCCGGTGCAATGCGCGCGATGCGCCCGGCTGCCACGGCAATGTCGGCTTCATGCACCACATTGCCATGCGGGCGCACGACTCTAACGTTCTTGATGAGCAGGTCGTATTGCGGTGCGGTCATGACTTTTCTTTCAAGCGTTCTTTCAGTTGCGGCAGCAGGCCACCGGCATCGACCATGTCGAGCAGGAAGCCAGGGATCGGGTCGCAGGGCAGCTCGGTGCCATCGGCCAGGCTGATGCGGCCGGCGCGCGCATCCAGGGTGATGGCTTGCCCATCGACGATTTCAGCGGCGCGCGGGCAAGTCAGCAGCAGCAAGCCCACGTTGAAGGCATTGCGCAAGTACAGGCCCGAGAAAGACGGCGCCACCACCGCGGCCACGCCCAGGTGCACCAGCACGCTGGCGGCCTGCT
Source organism: Burkholderiales bacterium (assembly GCA_043760085.1). Classification (GTDB taxonomy): domain Bacteria; phylum Pseudomonadota; class Gammaproteobacteria; order Burkholderiales; family Burkholderiaceae_C; genus Rubrivivax. The sequence continues at coordinate 16,309 of JAYUPO010000562.1, read as the reverse complement.
CGCGCGAGGAGCCGATGCCGAAGTTGGCGCCGGCCACGATGACATCGCCGCGCTGCACGTGGGCGGCGAACTCGGGGCGCAGCGTTTGCAGGCAATGCGCCGCGGTAACCTCGATGCCGTGCTTCATGGTCGCACCCGGGGCGAGCTGGTCGGTGTCCACATCGGCTGGCAGCGTCCACACCCTCATGACACAAACTCGCGCGCATCTGCCAGGTGGCCCATCAAGGCCGACGCCGCCACCGTGTAGGGCGAGCCCAGCATCACCTGCGCCGTGTCGGCCCCCATGCGGCCCTTGAAGTTGCGCGCGGTGGAAGAGATGACCCGCGCGCCTTCGGCAATGCGGCTGCCATAGCCGGCGCAAGCGCCGCAAGAGCTGGGCAGCAAGGTGGCGCCGGCATCGAGCAACACCTGCAACACGCCTTCGCGCTGCGCCTGCTGCTGGTCGCGCACACTGGCCGGGGCCAGCAGCAGTTGCACGCCCGCGGCCACATGGCGGCCACGCAGCACCTGCGCGGCGGCGCGCAGGTCTTCGAGCTTGGCGCCGGTGCAGGCGCCGATGTAGGCCACGTCAATCGTTAGCTTTTCCAAATCCGTCACCGCAAACGCATTGGCCGGGCTGTGCGGCAAGGCCACTTGCGGGGCCAGGGTGCTGGCGTCGAATTCATGCCACTCACCGGGCGCGCCATCGTCGCTGTGCCACGGTGCAATGTCTACATCTGGCGCCTGGTGGCGCGCCAGCCATTCGCGGGTGACTTCATCCGCCGCCACCAGGCCGGCCTGGGCACCGAGTTCGGCGCTCATGTTCGACAGTGTCATGCGCTCGGCCATGCCCAGGGCGCGCACGGCTGGCCCGCAGAATTCCACCGCCTGGTAGCGCCCGCCGTTCATGCCGAGTTGCCCCAGCATGTGCAGCATCATGTCTTTGGCGCTGACACCTTTTGTTAACGTTCCGTTCCACTGCATGAACAAGGTGTGCGGCACCTGCAACCAGATCTCGCCTGTGACGACCACACCGAGCATTTCGGTGGCGCCGATGCCGAACATGTATGCGCCGAATGCGCCGCCGGTGGGCGAATGCGAATCGCCGCCCACACAGAACAGGCCCGGACGAATGTGCCCGCCTTGCGGCACCACCACATGGCAGATGCCCTGGCTGTCGTAGACATGGGGCAATTGCTGCTGCGCCGCCCAGTCGCGCGCGATGCGCACGATGCGGCGCGACTCATCATCCGCCTCGGGCACGTAGTGGTCGATCACCAGCACCACCTTGTTCTTGTCCCACACTTGCGCGCCCAGCTCTTCCAACAGCGGCTTCAAGCGGCGCGGGCCGCTGGAATCGTGGAACATGGCCAAATCCACTTGGCAGGTCACAAACTCGCCCGGGTTGACCTGCGCGCGGCCAGCAGCACGGGCCACCAGCTTCTGCGCCAAGGTCATGGGGTTGAGCAGCGTCATTCCGGTTTCGCTCCTGAATAGCGCACCAGTTGCGCCCAGCGTGCCACGTCGGCTTTCACGAACGCGGAAAAGGCCTCGGGGGCGTTGCCCACCGGCGTGCCGCCATCACCTTCAATACGTTTGCGCATGCCTTCGGCCTGCACCGCGGCGCGCGCAGCGTTGCTGAGTTGCGAGATCAATTCGGGCGCCATCTTCGCCGGCCCGAACAGGCCGAACCAGGCCGAGCTTTCAAAGCCGGGCAGCGCTTCAGCAATGGTGGGTACATCCGGCATTTGCGCCAGGCGCTGCGGGCTGGTCACACCCAGCGCCTTGAGCTTGCCTGCGGCAATCAGGCTGCGCGCATTGCCCACCGCGGCAAACATGAGCGACACATTGCCCGCCACCACATCGGCAATGGCCGGGGCGGTGCCGCGGTAGGGAATATTGACGATGAAGACACCGGCGCGCAGCTTGAAGGCCTCGCCGGCCAGGTGCAGCGACGAGCCGATGCCGCCAATGGCGAAGTTCAACTGGCCTGGCCGCGGCTTGGCATAGGCGATGAGCTCGGCCACGCTGTTCACCGGCAGCGCCGGGTGGGCCACCAGCACCGATGGCGAGGTGGCGACCATGGTCAGCGGCGTGAAATCGGCCACGGGGTCGAACGGCAGCCTGGGGTACAGCGTGGCGTTGATGGTGTGGCTGGTGAAACTTAACAGCAAGGTTGAGCCGTCAGGCGCGGACTTGGCCACGGCATCGGCCGCCAGGTTGCCGCCGGCGCCGGACTTGTTTTCAACGATCACCACGCGGCCCAGGCGGCGGCCCATTTCGGGCGCGAGTTCGCGCGCCAGCGTGTCGGTGCTGCCGCCGGGCGGCGCGCCGACGACCAGGCGAAGGGGCCCCGTTCCCTGCGCGCGCAGGGCCGCCGGCAGCGCGGCCAGGCTCACGATCAACAAGCGTCTTTGCATGCTCACAACCCCAAATAGGCGCGCTTCAATTCCGGGCTCGCCAGCAGCTCGGCCGGCGTGCCGCTGAAGCGCATGCTGCCGTTTTCCATCACCTGCGCGCGCTGCGCAATGGCCAGCGACTGGCCCACGTTCTGTTCCACCAGCAGCACGCTCAAGCCTTCAGCATGCAGGCGCGCGATGAGCGTGAACATCACTTCTACCAGCAGGGGCGACAGCCCCAACGAAGGTTCATCAAGAATCAGCAAACGCGGCTCGGCCATCAGCCCGCGGGCAATGGCCAGCATCTGCTGCTCACCGCCGCTGAGCGTGCCGGCATGTTGCGCGATGCGCTCTTGCAAGCGCGGGAACAGCGCAAAGGCGCGTTCCAGGTTGCGCGCACGGTGCGCCCGCGCGCGCCGGAACGAGCCGAGTTCCAGGTTTTCGCGCACCGACAAATTCGGGAACACGCGCCGCCCCTCGGGCACCTGAATCAAGCCCGCGGCCACCACGTCGCGGTAGTGCAGGCGGGTGATGTCCTGGCCATCAAAAATCACGCTGCCCGCGGTGGCGCGCAGCAGGCCGCACACGGTGTGGTTCAACGTGGTCTTGCCTGCGCCGTTGCTACCCAACAAGGCCACGATCTCGCCGGGCTGAACGTTCAGGCTGACGCCGCGCAGCACTTCAACCCGGCCATAACCGGCGTGTACAGCGGTCACTTGCAACAACGGGGTCATGCCGCGCTGCCCTGCAAAGCCTGCAAGCGTTTGGCCGCACCCTGGCCCAGGTAGGCCTCGATCACGCGCTCATCGGCCGTCACTTCAGCGGGCGTGCCCTGGGCGATGAGCTGGCCTTGCGCCAGCACCCACACATGCTGGGCCAGGTTCATCACCGCCTGCATCACGTGTTCGATCATCAGCACGGTGATGCCGCCCTGCGCGATGCCGCGCACCACGGGCAGCATCTCGGCAATTTCTTGCGGGTTCAAGCCGGCCAGCACTTCGTCCAGCAACAGCAGCTTTGGCTGGGTGGCCAGCGCACGCGCCAGTTCGAGCCGTTTGCGCCCGGCCACGGTCAGGTCAGCCGCGGGCTTGTCCAACTGCGCGCTCAAGCCCACGCGCGCGGCCACGGCTTCGGCCTGGGCCAGGGCCGCGGCGCGCCTGGGCTCGTGCAGGTGCGCGCCCACGGCAATGTTTTCGCGCACGGTCTGCGCCGCAAAGGGCTGCACGATTTGAAAGGTGCGCGTCATGCCGGCGCGGGCATTCAAGTGCGGCGGCTGGCCGGTGATGTCTAGCCCCAGGAACTGCACGCTGCCGGCATCAGGCTTGACGAAACCCGAGAGCAACGCAAACAGCGTGGTCTTGCCCGCGCCGTTGGGGCCGATGAGCGCGCTCAAGCTGCCGGCGGGCACATTGAGGCTCACGTTTTGCACGGCGTGCACGCCGCCAAAGGCCACGCTCAAGCCTTGTGCACGCAGCAGCGGCTCAGCCACGGCGGCCCTTCAGGAAGTGCCGCACCGACAAGCCTACGCCGGCCAGACCGCGCGGCACGAAGATCACGATCAACACCAACACGCTGCCGTAAATGATCATGTTCAGGCCCGGCATCTGGCCGAACAGGTTGCGTGTGGCGTCCGCCAGCGCATGCAGCACCAGCGCGCCCAGCACCGGGCCCCACAGCGTGCCCATGCCGCCGACGATGGCGCCCACCAGCGCTTCAACGCTCACGGCCGCACCGAACGCGATGCCCGGATCGACGTACTGGAACACCTGAACATAGAAGGCACCTGCCGCACCCATCAGTGCGGCCGAAGCGGTGATGGCCATGAGCTTGATGCGAAACGGGTCCACCCCCACGGCGCGCGCGGCGTCTTCGTTGTCGCGCACCGCTTGCAATCGTGCGCCGAAGCGCGAGTGGCGCAGCCACACCGTGAACAGCAAGGCCAGCAGCACGAAGCCCAGCACCAGCAACACGTTGCCGCGGCGCGAGGCGAACTGCATGTTGGCAAACGACTCATGCAGCGGCAGCATCATGCCCACGCCGCCGCCTGTGAAGCCTACCGAGACGGCCAGGATGCGTGCCACCTCGGCGAATGCCAGCGTCACCAGCGCGAAGTACGAGCCCTTCAAGCCATAGCGAAAACTCAAGGCCCCCGTGCCCGCACCCACCGCGGCGGCCAGCGCCACCGCCAGCAGCAGCGCGGCCCAGGCATTAACGCCCCAGTTCACTTGCGCCATGGCCTGCACATAGGCGCCGGTGCCGAAGAACAGCGCATGGCCGAACGAGAACTGGCCGCCAAAGCCGCCGAGCACGTTCCAGGCCTGGGCCAGCAGCGCCGCGTACAGCGCCATCATCATGAAGTTCAGCCACACACCAGATTGCGTGGTGAAGGTCAGCCCCAACACGGCCGCAGCGAATAACAGCACACTGAACAGGTCACGGCGCACGGTCTTCATGCCTTGGCCCCGAACAGCCCCTGCGGGCGCAGCAGCAACACGGCGATGAAGATGCCGAAGATGCCGATCTGGCCCAGCGATTCACCCAGGAACAGGCTAGAGAGCGACTCCACCACGCCGATCAGCAAGCCGCCCAGCAGCGCGCCGGCAAAGCTGCCCATGCCGCCCAGCACGACGATGGTGAAGGCCACCAACACGAAGCCGCCGCCCACCTGCGGGTTGACGTAATACGCGGGCAACAAGAAGCACGCCGCCGCACCCAGGCAGGCCATGCCGATGCCAAAGCTCATGGCGTACACGTGTTCCACGTCGATGCCCATCAACATGGCGCCCTGCTTTTCCTTGGCCACGGCGCGAATGGCGCGGCCCAAGTCGCTGCGCGCCACCACCGCCCACAGCACAGCGCTGGCCAACAACGCGCCGCCAAAAGCCACCAGCTTGGGCAGCGCGATCAGCGCCGGGCCCCAGGCATCGGGACCGATCTGCACGGTGGTGAGCGTGTAGGGCGTGTCGATGCTGCGCGTGTCGCTCTTGAACAGCAGCAGCGCCGCGTTTTCCAGCACGATGGCAATGCCCAGCGTGGCCAGCAAGATGTTTTCATCCTTGCCATGGCTGGCGCGGTTGATCACCAGGCGCTGCAGCGCGTAGCCGAAGGCGAACATCGCCGGCACCACCAGCGGCAAGGCCAGATAGGGGTCGATGCCGAGTTGTGTTTTCAGCGCATACACGGCGTACAGCGCCACCATCAACGCCGCGCCATGCGCGAAGTTGATGATGTGCAGCACGCCGTAAATGAGTGTGAGGCCCAGCGCGATGAGCGCATAGACCGCACCGGTGGTCAGCCCGTTCAGGACCGACGGGAACAGGATGCCGAGTTCGAGCACGCCGCGTTGCGTTACGCGCTGCCTCGTTCAGGCGCGCAGCGGGAAGATCGGGTCAGCCTCGCGGTATTCACGCGGCACGATGACGCGAATGTCGCCCTTGATCACCTGCGTCATCAGCGGCTGGGCGCCCATGTTCTGGCCGTTCTCGAAGCGCGTGGCGCCGTAGGGCATGAAGTGGTCGGCAAACGTGCTGCTGGCCAGCGCGTCGGTGATGGCGGCGCGGTCCGCACTCTTGGCGCGTTCAATCGCTTCAGCCAGCAGGCGCACCGCGGTGTAGGTGTTGAAGATTTCGTAGGTGAAGAACAGGCCCTTGGCTTCGACCCGCTTGCGCAGTTCGGCGGCGCGCTTGTCTTTCGGGTTGAACCAATGGTTGCAGTCGATGATGCCGTTGGCGGCATCGGGAAATTCCTTCAGGAACTTGAAGCTCGACGCCGCCCCGCCCAGCACCGAGTAGATGGCCTTCGGGCTAACCTTTTGCTGCTGCATGGTGCGCACCAGCAGCGCATATTCGTTGTAGTAGTTGGCCGGTATCACGATGTCGGGGTTCACCGCCTTCATTCGCAGCACGATGTTGTTGAAGTCGCGCGTGGGGTTGGCGTGCTTCACCACTTCCTTGACCTCAAAGCCAAAACCGGGCAGTTCACGCGCCAGCAGGTTGGCCGTGCCGGAGCCGAACAGGCTTTCTTCGTGAATGATCATCACGCTCTTGGCCGGCTTGCCGGCCACGGTGTTGAGCACATGCAAGTTGGCCATGGCCACTTGCGCGCAAGTGGTGTAGCCGGGGCCGAATCGGAAGGTGTTTTTCAGCCCGCGCTGAACGATCTGATCAGCCACGCCCACGTCCACCACATGCGGCAGGTTGTACTTGGCCGCGGCCTGCGTGGTGGCCAGGCAGATGGCCGACGCGAAGGCGCCGACGATGGCCGAGACGCCGGCCTCGTTCATCTTTTCCACCTCGGCCGCGCCGGCCTGCGGCGTGCTTTGCGCATCGCCCAACAGCACTTCGAGCTTGGCCCCGCCCAGGGCCTTGATGCCGGTCTTGTTGATGTCTTCAATCGCCATCAAAGCGCCTTCGCGGCACTGCTGGCCCGAAAACGCCAGGGCCCCGGTGACCGGGTGCAGGATGCCCACCTTCACCGCCTTGGGCTGCGCGCCGCCGATGAGCGGGAAGGCCAGGGTCGATGCGGCGGCGGCCGATTGTTGAATGAAGTTGCGGCGGTTGCTCATGCGGGAGTCTCCTTGTGTGTTGCCAATTCCAGATTACCTGGAAGCATTGTGGCGTGGGCGCAAACCGTGCCGGCCGGCGCCGGCGGCTCGCCAGAGGTTGAAATGTTTTGCGGCAGGTCAACCGCAGCGGCGTGCTACGTGTTTTCCGTCATGGCCGCGCATGGGGCGCTGTCTACCATCGTGATCTCAACGCGCGGCCTGAAGCCCAAGGACGTCAACCGCGCCAACCTTCAAGGACTCGACATGAACAAGCTGCTGCTTGCTGCACTCGCCCTCGTGGCCGCCAACCCGGCCTGGGCCGAATACCCCGACAAGCCCGTCACCATCGTCGTGCCCTTCGCGGCCGGCGGCCCCACCGACAAGGTGGCGCGCGACCTGGCCGAAGCGCTGCGCGTGCCGCTGAAGCAAACCGTGATCATCGAAAACGTGGGCGGCGCCGGCGGCACACTGGGCGCGGCCAAGGTGGCGCGCGCCGCACCCGACGGCTACACCGTGCTGCTGCATCACATCGGCATGGCCACGTCGCCCGCGCTGTACCGCAACATGCCGTACAAGACGCTCGAAGACTTTGAGTACCTGGGCATGGTCAATGAAGTGCCCATGACCCTGGTGGGCCGCGCCACGCTGCCGGCCAACAACTTCGCCGAGTTGATGAAGTGGATCGAGGCCAACAAGGGCAAGATCAACCTGGCCAACGCCGGCCTGGGCGCGGCCTCGCACCTGTGCGGGCTGTTGTTCCAGCAAGCCGTGAAGGTGGACATGACGACCGTGCCGTACAAGGGCACTGCGCCGGCCATGACCGACTTGCTGGGCGGCCAGGTCGATTTGCTGTGCGACCAGACCACGAATACTGCGCAACAGATCGAAGGCGGCAAGATCAAGGCTTATGGAGTGACCAGCGCCAAGCGCCTGACCATCCCCGCGCTGGCCAAGCTGCCCACGCTCGATGAAGCCGGCCTGAAGGGCTTCAACGTCAGCATATGGCACGGTGTGTACGCGCCGAAAGGCACGCCCAAGGCCGCGCTCGACAAGATTAGCGCGGCCTTGCGCACGGCCTTGAAGGATGCCGACTTCAACAAGCGCCAGGAAGCTCTTGGCGCGGTGATCATCACCGACAGCCGCATCAATGGAGCCGAACACAAGAAATTCGTCGAAGCCGAAATCGCCAAGTGGGGCCCCGTGATCAAGGCCGCCGGGCAATACGCCGACTGAGGACGTGAGCCAGTGCCTGCGCACTGGCGAACGCCTCAGGAGGGGGCCGAGCTCTGCGAGGCCGCGGCCTGCAAGGCGACTGAGGACGTGAGCCAGTGCCTGCGCACTGGCGCCAACTCCGCCCAGGCCACCAAACGGTGGCCACTTTTATGTCATGCCACGTGCAAGGGAATGGTCACCGGCCCATCGTTGACCAAGTGCACTTGCATGTCGGCGCCAAACACACCGCTGGCAACATCGGGATGCAGCTCGCGTGCCCGTTTCAGCGTGAAGTCATAGAGCTGGCGCGCCAAGTCGGGTGCCGCCACGGCGGTGAAGCTGGGCCGGTTGCCGGCGCGGGTGTCGGCAGCCAAGGTGAACTGCGAGACGATGAGCAAGCCGCCTTGCACGTCTTGCACGCTGAGGTTCATCTTGCCGGCGGCGTCATTGAAGATGCGCAGTTTCAGCAGCTTGGCCAGCAGGCGTTCAGCATGGCCAGGGGTGTCAGCCTGTTGCGCGCACAGCAGTACCAGCAAGCCTTGGCCTGTTGAACCAACTGTTTGACCGGCCACCTCAACATGGGCCCGCGCCACGCGCTGCACCAGCGCCATCACAGCGGGTCCACCGACAGCGCCAGACCCAGGCCGACTGACTCCAGCGGCTGCCGCGCCAGCAGGCGCATGGCGGCGGCCCAGATGATGCCCACGGCGGCGCTCAAGATGAGCACGCCTTCGAAGCCGGCGCTGAAGTATTCGGCCTTGTGGTGGCCAAAGGGTCGGTCGTCATCGGGCGGCTGGGCGGCCACCGACACCATGGCCAGCGCAGAGATCGCGCCGGCCAGGTTGACCAACGACTCCAGCGCGTCAGAGGCCAGGCTGACCGAGCCGGTGACCCACCATGCTGCCGTCTTCAAGGCGATGGTGGCCAGCGCCACAGCCACCGAAAGCTTCAGGTAGGAGCTGACTTGCATCGGTGGATTGTCCGGCATGTATTTGGCGCGGGCTTGATCGCGGGCAGCGCGAGCACCTGGCCCCGCGCCGGCGCCGTTGCCGCCTGCGCCCTCAGGCCGTGAGGGTGACGCGTGCGAACTTGCGTTTGCCCACCTGCAATACATAGGTGCCGCTGGGCAGCTTCAAGGCACGGTCGCTGACGGCCGCGCCGTCGATGCGCACGCCGCCTTGGTCGACCAAGCGCAAGGCTTCGCTGGCCGAAGGCGCCAGCCCCGCCTGGCGCAGCAGGTTGCCGATGTTCAGCGGCGCACCGCTCAGGCTCAGCTCGGCGATATCGTCGGGCACGCCGCCGCGGGCGCGCAGCTCGAAGTCAGCTGCCGCCGCTTCGGCAGCGGCAGCACCGTGAAAGCGCGCCGTGATTTCGCGCGCCAAGGCCACCTTGGCGTCTTTGGGGTTGCGCCCGGCCGCGACTTCGGCCTTCAGGCCGGCGATGTCGGCGCTGGGCCGCTGCGACAGCAGATCGAAATAGCGCCACATCAACCCGTCGTTGATCGACAGCAGCTTGGCGAACATGCTGTTGGGCGCCTCGGTGATGGCCACATAGTTGCCCTTGCTTTTGCTCATCTTCTCGACACCGTCGAGGCCTTCGAGCAGCGGCATGGTCAGGATGCACTGCGGTTCCTGGCCATATTCCTGCTGCAAGGCACGGCCCACCAGCAAGTTGAATTTCTGGTCGGTGCCGCCGAGTTCGAGGTCGCTCTTCAGCGCCACCGAGTCGTAACCCTGCATCAGCGGGTAGAGCAGTTCGTGCACGCTGATCGGCGCGTTGGCCTTCAGCCGCTTGGTGAAATCGTCGCGCTCGAGCATGCGCGCCACGGTGTAGCGCGAGGCCAGTTGGATCATGCCGCGCGCGCCCAGCGGGTCGCTCCACTCGCTGTTGTAGCGCAGCTCGGTCTTTTCCGGGTCGAGGATCAGGTCGGCCTGGCGGCGATACGTGGCCGCGTTGGCCTCGATCTGCTCCCGCGTGAGCGGCGGGCGGGTGGCGTTGCGGCCAGAGGGGTCGCCGATCATCGAGGTGAAGTCGCCAATCAGGAAGATGACGGTGTGGCCCAGATCCTGCAACTGGCGCAGTTTGTCGAGCACCACCGTGTGGCCGATGTGGATGTCGGGCGCCGTGGGGTCCAGCCCCAGTTTGATGCGCAGCGGCCGGCCAGTGGCTTCCGAGCGTGCCAGTTTGCGCAGCCAGTCGGCCTCGGGCAGCAATTCCTCGCAATGGCGCAGCGTGGTGGCCAAGGCGTGGCGCACGCGGTCGGTCACGGGAAAGTCGGTCTGGGCCGGGGCGGCGGTGTCGGGCATTTCGGGGGTTTTCCGGGGTCTGGCGGCCGGGGCCGGCACAGGGGGCAAAAGGTATACTCCGCCGCTCGCAAAAGTGCCGGCTCCGAGCCGGGTGCCGGTTCAAGCTGGCTCACAGGGCAGTTTCGATTCTAGTGGCCAGCGCAGCCACGCCGCCCCGGTTGGGGCCAGCCATCGCACTGCCGCAGACCAGGGCCCCCGGGCCTCGCACAAGAATGAATTTGTTGGATCGACTCGAACGCGGACTGGTCAAGGTCAATGTCATCTTGCAGGCTCACCCCGGCCGGCTGGTGGCTGCCATGTTGTTGACGCTCGGCGGCTTTGGTGCGGCGGCGCTGGCCGTGGTGCCGGCGCTGGGCAACGACAACATTGCCCAAACGCTGCTGTTGCAAGACCTTGAACCTGTTGGCTTGCCGGCCCAGGCCGAGGCACTGGCTGAGCACCGCTTGGTGCTGTCGCGCAGCGACAAAACCCGCTCGGGCGACACGGCTGCCAGCTTGCTCAAGCGCCTGGGTGTGCAAGACGCCGCGGCGGCAGTGTTCTTGCGCAACGATGACGTGGCTCGCAGCCTGCTGCAAGGCCGTGCCGGCAAGATGGTGCTGGCTCGCGCCAGCGACCGCGGCGAGTTGGTTGAACTGGTAGCGCGCTTTGCGCCTGACGACAGCGAGCTGGCCAACACCCACTTCACCCGGCTGAGCGTGGTGCGCGAAGGCCAGCAATGGCAAGCCCGCAGCGAGCGCGTGGCGCTGGGCCGCGCGGTGCGGCTGGGCAGTGGCACGGTGCGCAGCAGCTTGTTTGCGGCCACCGATGACGCGCGCATCCCCGACGGCGTGGCCACCCAGTTGACCGAGATTTTTGCCAGCGAGATCGACTTTCACCGCGAGCTGCGCAAGGGCGATACGTTCAATGTCATCTACGAAACCTTGACCGCTGATGGCGAGCCGGCGGCCTGGCTCAATGCCGCGGGCAAGGTCTTGGCCGCGGAGTTTGTGAACAAGGGGCGCGTGCACCAGGCGATGTGGTTTGCCGGTGGCCATGGCCGCGGCAGCTACTTCGGCTTCGACGGGCGCAGCCGCCGCCGCGCCTTCCTGGCCAGCCCGCTGGAGTTCTCGCGCATGACCTCGGGCTTTGCCATGCGCCAGCACCCTTTGTCGAACAACTGGCGTGCGCACTTGGGCGTGGACTACGCGGCGCCCCAGGGTACGGCCGTGCGCAGCGTCGGCGACGGCGTGATTGAATTTGCCGGCCGGCAAAACGGCTATGGCAACGTCGTACAAGTTCGGCACAGCCAGGAGCGCAGCACGCTGTATGCGCACTTGAGCGCTATCGACGTGAAGAACGGCCAGCGCATCGAGCAAGGCCAGCGCATCGGTGCGGTGGGGGCCACCGGCTTTGCCACCGGGCCTCATTTGCACTTCGAGTTCCGTGTGCGCGGCGTGCACCAGGATCCGCTGCAACTGGCCATGGCCGCTGACACCAACCTGGTTGATGACGCCAGCAAGGCGCGTTTTGCGCAGCAGTTGCCCGACGTGAAGGCGCAGTTGCAGATTGCCGCGTCACTGTCTGGCGCGCGCGCGCAGCTCGAATAGTGCACGCCATGGGCTGGTGCGGCTGAGCAAGCAGCAGCGGCCGCACCATGGCGCTGTTCATCGGCTTGATGTCGGGCACCTCGCTGGACGGCGTGGATGCCGTGTTGGCCGAGTTTTCGCAGCACGGTGCGCCCAAGTCGCTGGCGCACCGGCATACCGGCTTCAACACTGAGCTGGTGCGCGAACTGCTGGCGCTGAACCAGGCTGCCGAAAACGAGTTGCACCGCGCCGCCCTGGCCAGCAACGGCTTGATGCAGGCTTATGCCGGCGTCGTCGCTGGTGTGCTGCGCGACGCCGGGGTGGCCAGCTCAGCGGTGCGTGCCGTGGCCGCGCACGGCCAGACCGTGCGCCACCGGCCAGGTGAATTCGATGGCCTGGGCTACACCCTTCAACTCATGAATGGCGCGCTGTTGGCTGAAGCGTGCGACATCGACGTGATCTGCGACTTCCGCCGCCGCGACATGGCGGCAGGCGGGCAAGGCGCACCGTTGGTGCCGGCGTTTCACCAGGCTGTGTTTGCGCGCGCTGGCACGTCGTTGGCCGTGCTCAACATCGGCGGCATGGCCAATCTGACGTTGTTGCCGGCTGGCGGCGCCGTGGGTGGCTTTGATTGCGGGCCAGGCAATGCGCTTATGGATGCCTGGTGCCTGCGCCACACTGGCGCAGCGTTCGATGCGGCAGGCCAGTGGGCCGCCAGCGGGCAGATCAACGCCGCCCTGCTGCGGCGGCTGCTGGCCGACCCATTCTTCCAGCGCCAACCGCCCAAGAGCACGGGGCGGGACTTGTTCAATACCAAATGGCTGGATGCAGCCTTGGCCGGTGAGCCGCAGGTTGCCGCGGACGTGCAGGCCACGCTGGCCGAACTCACGGCATGCAGTGCAGCGCAAGCGCTGAACGCGCATGCCGCCGGGACGCAGGAGTTGCTGGTGTGTGGCGGCGGCGCGTTCAATGCTCACTTGATGCGACGCCTGGCCACACTGCTGCCCGGCGTGCAAGTGGCCAGCACCGCCACTCGGGGCGTGCCGCCTGATCAGGTGGAAGCCTTGGCCTTTGCCTGGCTGGGGTGGGCGTTTACGACGCGACGCGCCGGCAACCTGGCCGCCGTGACCGGGGCCCGGGGGCCGCGCGTACTCGGCGCGTTGTACCCGGCACGCTGAACCCAGCGCGCCTTGGCCGGATCAAGCCGAGAAGCTGGAGCCGCAACCGCAGGTGGTAGTGGCGTTGGGGTTCTTGATGACGAACTGTGCGCCCTGCAGATCTTCCTTGTAGTCAATTTCCGCGCCCATGAGGTACTGCAGGCTCATGGCATCGATCAACAAGGTGACACCGTTCTTGTTCATCTGGGTATCGTCTTCATTCACGGCTTCGTCGAACGTGAAACCGTATTGAAAGCCCGAGCAACCACCGCCCTGCACGAAGACGCGCAACTTCAGTTCCGGGTTGCCTTCTTCGGCCACCAGGTCGCGCACCTTGTCGGCCGCGCTGTCGGTGAAGATCAGCGGCGCGGGCATTTCGCCGGCGGCCGGCTGTAGGTTTTCAACAAGGGCGTTCATACAGAGCTCCTGGGTGGGTTCAGGTTTCGTTGGAAGCTGCCAGCTTCAATGCGGGCTTTTCGGCAAATTTCAATGGGCGCATCTCACCATCGATGAGCGCACCCTGGTGCATTTCGAGCATTTCGTATTTGACGTCGCCCGTGACGCGCGCCTTGGGTTGAAGCTCCAGCAACTCCGTGCAATGGATCGGACCTTGGACTTCGCCGTTGATGATCACATGATCGGCCTTGACCATACCTTGCACCCGGGCTTTCTCACTGATCACCACGATGCTGTGTCCACCATCGGCGGCGATCACGTCGCCAATGATTTCACCGTCGATGCGCACGCCGTCGATGAAGCGCAGCGTTCCTTCAATCACAGTGCCCTCGCACACGAGGCTGCGAATCGGGGCCTGCTTCTTCTTACCTGGCCACATGCTTGAGTCCTTTTCGAACGCTGTATCGATGAGGCAGCGCCGCCGCGTCACAACTTGACCGTGTGGCTGGCACGCACGCTGCCCTTGTTGTCCAGCACCTTGACCTGCACGGCTTTTACCACGGCCGCTGCGGGAACCTCCACCATGCCTTCAACGCGGGCGTACTGCTGCACCTTGATCGGCTGCGCACCTTGCGCTGCGGCCATCACCCAGGGCCGGCCTTCGAGTTGGCCGGTCACGACAATCTCATATCGGCCGGTGAACTCGGCCTGGGTCTTGCCACTTTGCATTAGCAGCATCTGGTAGCGCAGTTGCCCAGGGGCCTTGATCTCGGCTTGCAAAGCGCGCACCGCCAAGCCTTCGCCGCTGGCTGCCGGCAACAGGCGCTCAAAGAAACCCAGGTCAGCCTTCAGCGCCAGATTGTCTGACTCCAGGCTGCGCAACTGCTGGGCCAGGCGCTCCTGCGCGACGCGCTCGGTCTTGAGCATGCTCTCGGCCGTGTTGGCGATCGACTGCGCCTTCTGGCGCTCGTCGCGCAACTGGCCGACCTCCTGACGCAAGGCAACGAGCTCCTCGCGCGAACTGCGATCCAGCCCGGCAATCTCTTTGCCAAAGTCAAAAGCCCACAACGCAGCCGCAGCCGAGAACCCAAGCGCCAAGGCCACGGCCGCCCAACGCAGCGGCCAAGGCATGTGGCTGCGCACGATGACGCGCGGGGCACTGACTGAAAGTCGGCGGCGCAGGAGCTTCCAGCGCATGGTCTTGGCAGCTGGCCCCGGGGAGTGTTTTCACCGGGGCACACACCAGGCACGCCAGCGTGCCTGGATGTGCTAGCGCTTGCTGAACTGCTTGCGGCGCCGCGCGCCGTGCAGGCCAACCTTCTTGCGTTCGACTTCGCGCGCGTCGCGGGTGACGAACCCGGCGCGGCTCAAGTCGGGCTTCAAGGCCGTGTCATAGTCGATCAGGGCGCGTGTGATGCCATGGCGCACAGCGCCGGCCTGACCCGATTCGCCACCGCCATGCACGTTGACCTTGATGTCAAACGCGGCGTTGTTGTTCGTCAGCAGAAGTGGCTGGCGCGCGATCATGATCGAGGTCTGACGGCCGAAATAGCTGTCGATCGCCTTGCCATTGATCGTGATGAGGCCACTGCCCTTCTTCATAAATACCCGCGCCACCGAAGACTTGCGCCGGCCGGTGCCGTAATTCCAGTTACCGATCATCGCCATTCCTTAGAGTTCGAGCGCCTTGGGCTGCTGCGCGGTGTGCGGATGCGTGGCACCGGCATACACCTTCAGCTTCTTGATCATGGCGTAGCCAAGTGGGCCCTTTGGCAACATGCCTTTGACCGCCTTTTCAATGGCGCGCCCAGGGTGCTTGGCCTGCATGTCCTTGAAGGACGTGGCGCGAATGCCGCCGGGGTAGCCGGTGTGGCGGTAGTAGATCTTGTCGGTGGCCTTGCTGCCGGTGACGCGGATCTTTTCGGCGTTGACGATGACGATGAAATCGCCGGTGTCGACGTGAGGCGTGTAAATGGCTTTGTGCTTACCGCGCAAACGGAGTGCCACTTCGCTGGCAACACGTCCGAGCACCTTGTCGGTGGCGTCAATCACAAACCACTCGTGCTTCACCTCGGCCGGTTTGGCGCTGAAGGTCTTCATGAGGGTCTCGCTGGGGGTGCACGCCTGCTGCCGCAACCGGGCTTTGCAAAGGCGTGCAATCAAACGGCTGTGCTCGCGGGCGGGGCGCACCATGCAGGGCGCTGCTTGTTTTTGCAGCCTCCAGCTCGGTTGAGCGCATTGCCCCATCCACCCCGCCGTTGACGGGTGAATCTGGAAGTATAGCGCATCAGCCCCAAGCTCAAATCCATACCGCCCAGGCCAATGTACGGCGCGGCGCTCATCAAAGTTGGCAAGGCTCGCATAATAAGGGTTACTACTGATTTGGAGATGCAATTGAACACCGCCACGATGTTCGACACCCTATCAACCGCCGCGCACGAGCAACCCGTTGCAGCACCCGACGCCTGTGCAGCGCCAGCAGCGGCCGCGCCGCCGCGCATGCTACGGTTCCACTGGATTCCGGTGCGCTCGCTGGCACCGCGCCACCGCCCCAAAATTCTGGCTCATCTGATGGCACTGGAACCTGCTGACCGCTACTTGAGGTTCGGCTATGCCGCGGCCGATCAGCAACTGGCCGCCTATGTGGGCAGCCTGGACTTCGAGCGCGACGAAATCTTCGGCGTGTTCAATCGTCGGCTGCAGCTCGTGGCCATGGCGCACCTGGCCTACATGAGCGCCCCTATTGGCCACG
>JAYUPO010000561.1:0-6139 GCA_043760085.1 Burkholderiales bacterium | reverse complement strand
CAAGAAAAAAAACTGAACGAGGCAACGAAGATGGCCAAGGAAATCAAAGACGTGGTGGTGGGGCTGGACATCGGCACGGCCAAGGTGATGGCGGTGGTGGCCGAAGTCATGCCCGACGGCGAGCTGCGCGTGGCCGGCTTGGGGCTAGCCACCACGCACGGACTGAAACGCGGCGTGGTGGTGAACATCGACGCCACGGTGCAGAGCATTCAGCAGGCCTTGAAAGAGGCCGAAATGATGGCGGCGTGCAAGATCGAATCGGTCTTCACCGGCATCACCGGCAGCCACATCCGCGGCCAGAACTCCACCGGCATGGTGATCGTGCGCGACCAGCGTGAAGTCAGCCCGGCCGACGTCGCCCGCGTGGTGGAAACCGCCAAGGCGATCAACATCCCCAACGACCAGCGCGTGCTGTTGGTGGAACCGCAGGAATTCATCATCGACGGCCACGAGGTGAAAGAACCCGTGGGCATGAGCGGCAGCCGGCTCGAAGTGAAGGTGCACATCGTCACCGGCGCGCAAAGCGCGGCCGAGAACATCTTGAAGTGCGTGCGCCGCTGCGGCCTGGAAGTGGAGCGCCTGGTGCTCAACCCGAGTGCGTCGAGCGCCGGCGTGTTGACGCAAGACGAGCGCGAACTGGGCGTGGTGCTGGTGGACATCGGCGCGGGCACCACCGATGTGGCGATCTTCACCGATGGTTCCATCCGCCACACCGCGGTCATACCCATCGCCGGCGACCTGATCACCAGCGACATCGCCATGGCGCTGCGCACGCCGACCAAAGACGCTGAAGAAATCAAGCTGCAATACGGGGTGGCCAAGCAACTGCTGGCCGACCCGCTGGCGCAGCTTGAAGTGCCCGGCCTGGGCGACCGCGCGCCGCGCATGTTGAGCCGCCAGGCGCTGGCCGGCGTGATTGAGCCGCGGGTCGAAGAAATCTATTCGCTGGTGCAGCAGGTCATTCGCCAAAGCGGCTTTGAAGAGCTGCTGTCTTCGGGCGTGGTGATCACCGGTGGCTCCAGCGTCATGCCCGGCATGGTGGAGTTGGGCGAAGACATCTTTTTAAAGCCTGTGCGCCGCGGCCTGCCTCTGTACAGCGGGCCCTTGCACGACATGGTGGCCAACCCGCGCTCGGCCACCGTGATGGGCTTGTTGGAAGAAGCGCGGCTGTCGCGCGCACGGGGGGTGAAGGCGGCGGGGCAGGCCGGCTCGGTGAAGAGCTGGTTCGGCCGCTTGCGCGACTGGTTCTTGGGGAATTTCTGACGACGTGACGACAAGCAACAAGCAACAAGCAACAAGCATCAAACAAAAAACAGCCTGGACCACATCCACAGGCAATCGCTCTTTTGATTTCAAACCACTTTTTTTTGGCAACTGCATTGACTCAGGACGGAGGTTCATGATGACTATCGAGATGATCGAAGAATTTGACCAGGGCACGCAAATCAAGGTGATCGGCGTGGGCGGTGGCGGCGGCAATGCCGTCGAACACATGATCGGCCAGGGCGTGCAGGGCGTGGAGTTCATCGTCGCCAACACCGACGCGCAAGCCTTGAACCGCAGCGGCGCGGGGCAGCTCGTGCAGCTAGGCGAATCCGGCCTGGGCGCAGGCTCCAAACCCGAGGTGGGGCGTGCCGCGGCCGAAGAAGCGGTGCAGCAGATTCGCGACGCCATCCAGGGCGCGAACATGCTGTTCATCACCGCCGGCATGGGCGGCGGCACGGGCACGGGCGCGGCACCGGTGATTGCGCGCATTGCCAAGGAAATGGGCGTGCTCACCGTGGGCGTGGTGACCAAGCCGTTCGAGTTCGAAGGCCGCCGGCGCAGCCGGCAGGCTGATGACGGCGTGGCCGAACTTGAAGCCAATGTCGACTCACTCATCGTCGTGTTGAACGAGAAGTTATTGGACGTGCTTGGCGACGACGTGACGCAAGACCAGGCCTTCGCCCACGCCAACGATGTGCTGAAGAACGCCGTGGGCGGCATCAGCGACATCATCCACATCCCGGGGCTGGTGAACGTCGACTTCGAAGACGTGAAGACCGTGATGAGCGAGCCCGGCAAGGCCATGATGGGCACGGCCCAGGCCGGTGGCCCCGACCGTGCCAACAAGGCCGCCGACCTGGCTGTGGCCTGCCCGCTGCTCGAAGGCATCGACCTGAGCGGCGCGCGCGGCGTGCTGGTGCTGATTGCCGCGAGCAAGGCCACCTTCAAGCTGGCCGAAAGCCGCAACGCGATGAACACCATTCGCCGCTACGCCAGCGACGAGGCGCACGTGATCTACGGCACCGCGTACGACGAAACCCTGGGCGACCAGTTGCGCGTGACGGTCATCGCCACCGGCCTGTCATCGGCCGCGCGGCGCGCCCAGGCGCCGCTGAGCGTGGTGCCGCCGCAGGCCAACTTGCGCACCGGCACCGACAACCTGCCCATCATGGACAACCTGGTTGCGCCGCAGCCCGGCCAGGCTGGGCAAGGTGGCCACGGCCCGCAGGATTACACCGGCCTGAACTCACCCACCGTGTGGCGCACCCCGCGTTCACAAACGGCGGCGGCCAAGGTGGAGGCGTTGTCGAGCAACGGCATGGACGACATCGAGATTCCGGCGTTCCTGCGCAAGCAGGCCGACTGAGGACGTGCGCCAGTGCCTGCGCACTGGCGAACGCCTCAGGAGGGGGCCGAGCTCTGCGAGGCCGCGGCCTGCAAGGTGACTGAGTGCGAGAGCCGGTGCTGAGCGCACCGGCTCTCGTTTCAAAGGGGAGCGAAATCGTGCCGGAAAAGGAACCCGCTACAGGTGCAGCGCAGCTTCTGGCGCCGCAGGCGATCACCTTGCGCATCGCGACCGTGCGTGGCCAGCGCGTGATCCTGGATGCCGATCTGGCGGCGCTCTATGAAGTGCCAACCAAGCGCTTCAACGAGGCCGTCAAACGCAACTTGGCGAAGTTTCCGCACGACTTCATGTTCGCACTGAGTGCGGCGGAGTGGGTGGCTTTAAGGTCGCAATTTGCGACCTTAGAGACCGGGCGCGGCCAACACCGCAAGTACCTGCCGAAAGCCTTCACCGAGCATGGCGCCATCATGGCCGCCACCATTTTGAACAGCCTGCGGGCGATCGAGGTTTCGGTGTACGTCGTGCGCGCCTTTGTGCGCATGCGTGCGCTGGCCGCCACCCATGGCGACCTGGCCAAACGATTGACCGAGCTTGAACAAAAGACCGAAGCCCTGGCCATGCAGCAAGACACCTTCAGCCGCAACAGCCGCGCCCAACTCAAGCAGGTGTTTGATGCGCTGCGCGAATTGATGACGCCGCCTGATCCGCCCAGGCGGCCGATCGGCTTCGTGACGCCACCAGACAAGGGGCCGCGGGGCAAGGCAAGAAACAAGGGTTGACTCTTCGGGCTACAACATGCCGGCTGCAACATGCGGGCTACAACAACTTGCGTGCGTCCTTCAGCAGCAAGAGCAACTGTTGCTCGCGAATGGGTGAGGGCTCGAAACCGAAACGTTGATAGAAACGCGCGGCATCTTCGTCGATGGGGTGCGTCAACAAGGCTCGCACGCCGGCTTGTTCGGCGATGGCCGCGGTGCGCCGAATGGCATCCTGCAACAGGCCTGTGCCGATGCCCTTGCCTTGATCCAGTGAAGACACCGCCAGCCGGGCCAGGATGACCACCGGTACGGGATAGAGGCCCATCCCCTTGCGTACGCGCTCGGGGGCTTCCAGCACGTCGACCTGCCCGACCGTCAGGCTGAAATAGCCGGTGACTCGACCGGCTTCAGCGGTGACGTAAGTCTTCGCCGAGCCACTGGCTTGCGCCTGCCTGGCATGTCGTTGCAGCCACTCATTCAGCGCGGGCTTGCCGCAGTCAAACCCATCCAGCACATCGCCCGCATCCAGCGGCCGCGGCGTGCCCGCCATCAGGTCTTCCAGGGCGCGGGGCGAGAGAAAAGGTCTTTCAGGCCAGCGTTGCCTTGCTCAGGTCGGTCAAGCAAATCGAGCAAGGCCCGCGCCTGGCTACCGGTCAACAGGAACAGGCGTTGGTCAAGGAGGGTTTGTTCGGCGGCCTGACAGGCGCTGTCGAGAATGAAGTCCGTCATGGACTTGCGCGCCACCTCGGCAGCGCGCCGCAGCACAGCTTCTTGGGCTGGCGAGGTGCGCAGGCCCAGGCGGGAGGTTCGGGTGGCGGCGGTCATGGTCGGCAAGGCTGGAAGCAGGTAATGTTAGTACAAACGACGTACAAACTCAATCACATGTCAGCCTGCGTACCGGCGCTTGCCAAGACATGGCGGCCATCGGTTGCCGTGACGCGCTGCACGGTGGCATCTGCGACCACCCTATGCTGAAGAGCATCAGGGTCACACGAAGCGATGCCGATGAGGTCGGTACTGAGCTTTACGCCACCGGGGGCCTTGTGAATCTGGTAGCAACTGCCGCTGTGGGGAATGGAGACCGTTCTGGTCTGCGCACCCGAACCAGCACTCCAGATAACCGCACCACTACAGTCGGTGAGTTCCACGCCCGCAGGGTCGGTGTATGCCGAGGTGAATGTGATTGGCGTGGTACAGCTGCTCATGTCTGCGGGGATGACGCATGTTGCGCCCGAAGTGAATGATGCCGTGGGTGGTGGATTGACGACCCAGACAATCATGTCGTCTTCACCCTTCGTGTCAAGGGTATCGAATACCGTGAGCCTGAAGGTGTAGGTGCCCGCAACAGTCAAACCTGAGAATCGCGGCGTGCGCGTGGTACCTGAACTGATCGTCGGCGTTCCAGGGCCGGAGACGAATGACCACACCGTGGACTTAATACCATCCGGGTCGCTCGCCGTAGCGCCGCTTATATCGACGGATGATGTGGGTGGTGAGGTGACCCCTCGATCAATGCCCGCGTTCACCGTGGGTGCCGAGGCCGCGGCGCATGTGTGCGTGGTGGTGTTCCAAACGTCGCCTGGGTTGCAGTCGTTGATGGTGATGGTGGCTTCGCCGATTGCGGTTGGTACAGAGGTATCGGTACAGGTGAAGGTGTATTTTTGGGGGAAGCTTTCAGTTGGGTCGCCGTAGTATGGGCGCGTTACCGAGTTATTACCTGCGTGATTGGTTACCCAAAATGCATTAACACCGTCACCAGCGGACGCTGGATATGCTGGATTCGATGATCTATCAAAATCTCCACTGCAAAACCCTGAACCTCCCGACTGCACCCAGCTGATAGTGGCGTCGTCTCCACGGGTGATCGTCGCAGAAATTCCCACAATAGGTGCTGCCTGCGCAACACTCCCAAAGCCAATAAACATCGCGACTGCCGATAAAATAAATCCACTTGAGAAAAGATATTTCATATCGCCTAAGTATAGTACCGACGAGACAATAAAAAAGAGCCTTATCAACACCAGGATGATAAGGCTCCAAGGGGACTCTGCAATCGACTTGCAACGCTGGCTGCTACTGGCTGCTGTATGTCGCCATGACGATGACTTGCCATTTGATGAAGTGATACTTCAACGTCATGACACCTGCTGCATCGCGATGCCAAAGGTACGATGCGTCCTTGCCATCCGAGAAGTAGTAGCCACCACTTGCAGCTTCAGCCCAGTAGTACATGTTCTCGTACGGAGCCGGGCCACCCCATTCACCCAACTCGGCACAGGCGCGCATGCACTGGTGCCAATTGGAAGAGATGGTCCACGTGCCATCCGCGTTCTTCGCGAACTCAAGCCCACTCGGCATCGCACCCGTGTAGCGGGTGAGTGCGTTCGTGAGCACGTTGTGCGTGAGGAGGCTGAAGTCGCTGCCATTGCCCGTAATGCGGCAGAGGTAGATGACGAGGCCGCTTGGGAGCGGCAGGTCAGTGAGCGAGCAACCCCAGATGGGAATGCCACCGACAGTGAAGCCGGTGTCGTTCCGCGCTTCGACTGGAACGCCGTCGTTCCCGACGAGCCATGGATACCCGCCCACGATCACCACCGTCTTCTTCGTGTACACGAGCTTCGCGACGCAGGCACTGCCGTTGTCGAAGGCACCGGGTGCACAGGACGGCTTCACGTACGTGTTCACGGGGTATTGCCGAGACAGCGTTGGCGGCGGCCCGTCAGCGAACGCCACACGACACATGAAGTTGCGCTTGTAAGTTGCTGATTTG
>JAYUPO010000560.1:0-6140 GCA_043760085.1 Burkholderiales bacterium | reverse complement strand
CTGGGGCTACGCGGCCGATGAGCGTCTGCCGCTTGACGCCATGATTGCCGAGCAATACCGCGGCATCCGCCCGGCGCCGGGCTACCCGGCCTGCCCCGATCATTCCGTGAAACGCTCGATGTTCGAGTTGCTTCGAGCCAGCGAGATCGACATGGCCTTGACCGACAGCCTGGCCATGACGCCGGCAGCCAGCGTGAGTGGTTTCTATCTGGCGCACCCGCAGGCGGTGTATTTCAACGTCGGGCGCATCGGCGACGACCAGGTGGCGGATTGGGCCCAGCACCAAGGGGTCACGCTGGAGGCGGCGCGGCGCGCGCTGGCGCCGAACTTGTAGGACATTGACCCGGCGCGTCATCGGCGCGGCGATGCGCGGCGTTGCTGACCCACCCTGACCATGAAGGAGTCGACATGATGATCCGCAACTTTGCATCTGCCCTGGCTCTGGCCGCCACCATGGCCGCTGGTGCCGCTCAGGCGGCCGACCCTGCTCCCGCGCCGGCCGCGCCGTCGGCCAAGCAGTTGGCGGCGTTGTGCGCCGAATGCGCCCTCGTCACGGCCGTGAAGTCGGAACGGCGCCGCGGCAAGGCCAGCGGCGTGGGCATAGCCGGCGGCGCCGTGGCTGGTGGGGTGGTGGGCAGCAAGGTGGGTGACAGCACGGCGGCCACGGTGGGTGGCGCGGTGGTTGGCGGTGTGGTGGGCAACGAGATTGAAAAGCGCCTGAAGAAACGCACCGTCTGGGTCACTACCGTGACGCTGAAGAATGGCACCAGCCAACGCTTCGACACCGATGCCGACCCCGGCCTGAAGGCCGGCGACACGGTGACGGTGGCCAACGGCAAGGTCACGAAGCGCTGAGGCCCGGGCGAGCCCCACAGGGCGGCGGCAGTTGAGTCGAGCAGCCCGCTCCGTCACCCCGCCCCGTCAGTTCGTCAGCCCTTCAACCCGCCAGCACGCGCCGGTATTGCAAAGCCTCGGCCACATGCGCCGTGGCCACGCCGCTGCTGCCGGCCAGGTCGGCAATCGTGCGCGCCACTTTCAGCGCCCGATGCAGGCTGCGTGAAGACCAGCCCAGGCGCTGTGCCGCGGTTTGGGCAAAGCGCGTGGCGGCTTCGTCCAGCGCCAGCATGTCATCCAACTGCGCCGCTTCCAGCGCCGCATTGGCCCGGCCCTGGCGCGCCGTTTGCGCGGTGCGCGCCCGGGCCACGCGCTGCGCCACCAGGCTGCTGGGCTCGCCATCGGGCAAGGCCATCAAGGCCTGCGGGCTGATGGCCTGCACCTCGATCTGCATGTCCAGCCGGTCCAGCAGCGGGCCCGACAGGCGCGCCCGGTAGCGCGCCACGGCGTCGGGCGTGCAGCGGCACTGCTTGCCGGTGGCGGCCTGGGCGCCCAGGTAGCCGCAGGGGCAGGGGTTCATGGCGGCGATGAGCTGAAAGCGCGCTGGGAAGGTGGCCTGGTGCGCGGCGCGGGCGATGGTGATGCGGCCGTTTTCCAACGGTTCACGCAACGCTTCGAGTGCGCTTCTTGGAAATTCGGGCAACTCATCCAGGAACAACACGCCGCCATGCGCCAATGAGATTTCGCCCGGCCGCGGCGGCGAGCCACCGCCCACCAGGGCCACGGCGCTGGCCGAATGGTGCGGGTTGCGCCAGGGCCGTTGGCCGAAGCTGGCGGCATCGAAGCCCTGCGTGCTCAGCGAAGCGATGGCCGCGCTGGCCAGGCGTTCATCCTCATCCATGGGCGGCAGCAGGCCGGCCAGGCGCTGGGCAAGCATGGACTTGCCCGTGCCCGGTGGCCCCACCAACAGCAAGCTGTGGCCGCCCGCGGCGGCAATTTCCAGCGCGCGCTTGGCACTGGCCTGGCCCTTCACCTCGCGCAGATCCGGCAGCGCCGCCGCGGCAGCCAGGGGCACCGGCGTGGCGCTTGGCAAAGGCTGTGCGTCAGCACCGGGCAGCAGGGCCTGCACCACTTGCAGCAGGTGCGCAGCGCTGCGCACATCCAGCCCCTGCACATGCGCGGCCAGGCCGGCGCTGGCTTCGGGCAGCACCAGCATGCGGGTGCAGCCGGCACGGCGCGCGCCCAGCGCCAGGGCCAGGGCACCGCGAATGGGCTGCAATTCACCGGCCAACGACAACTCGGCGGCGAACTCGCAGGCGGCGAGCTTGGTCGCGTCGAGCATGCCTTGCGCGGCCAGGATGCCCAGCGCAATGGGCAGGTCGAAGCGCCCGCTGTCCTTGGGCAGATCGGCCGGCGCCAGGTTCACGGTGACGCGCTTGTTGTGCGGGAAGGCGAAGCCACTTTGCGCCAGCGCCGCGCGCACCCGTTCGCGCGCTTCCTTCACCTCGGTGTCGGCCAGGCCCACCAGGGTGAAGCTGGGCAGGCCGTTGGCCAGGTGCACTTCCACGCGCACTTCGGCGGCGTTCAGCCCATCGAGTGCGCGGCTCATCACCACGGCCAATGACATCGTCTCCCCCTGTTCCCTGACGCGCGGGATTGTGCCCAGGCTGCGCTGCGCACCGCTTGCCCACCGCCTGCGCTACGCTCGTCACATCAACATCAACCCGTGCCAACCATGCCCACACCCGCCCAAGTCACCGTCCAGCGTTTGCCCAATCACGTTGCCCTGGTCACCATCAATCGGCCCGAGGCGCGCAACGCCATCAGCCCCGAAGTGGCGCAAGGCCTGGAGGCGGCGATTGATGAGACCGATGCCGACGCCGATGTGTGGGTGGTGATCCTCACCGGCACCGGGCCCGAGGCGTTCAGCGCCGGGGCCGACTTGAAGGCGGTGTCAGCCGGCCGCGGCGCCGAGCTGCGCACCGCGCGCGGCGGCTTTGCCGGCTTCGTGCATGCGCGGCGCAACAAGCCCTGGATCGCCGCCGTGAATGGCCCCGCGCTGGCCGGCGGCTGCGAGCTGGTGCTGGCCTGCGACCTGGTGGTGGCCGCACCGCAAGCGCGCTTCGGTTTGCCTGAAGTCAAGCGTGGGCTGATCGCCTCGGCCGGCGGCCTGTACCGCCTGCCGCGCGCGTTGCCCAGTGCCGTGGCGCGCGAAATGATCCTCACCGGTGAGCCCATCAGCGCCGAGCGCGCGCATGCGCTGGGCATGGTGAACGTGCTGGCGCCCAGCGCCGAAGGGCTGCTGGATGCGGCCCAGGCCCTGGCCGCGCGCATCACGGTGAACGCGCCGATTGCGGTGCGCGAAAGCCTGGCCATTGCGCGCCAGACGTTTGACTTGAGCGATGCCGAGCTGGCCCGCGCCAGCGATGAAGGCCAGGCGCGCAACATGGCCAGTGAAGACTTCAAGGAAGGCCCGCGCGCCTTCATCGAAAAGCGCGCGCCGCGTTGGTTGGGGCGTTGATGCTCGGGTTTTGATGCCAAGGCGGTGAACGCGGGCGGGCCTGACAAGCCCGCCGGCACCGCGCCGGTGCATGCCCCGCCGTGGTGCGCCGTGCGGCTGGATGGGCAGGCCAGCACGCGCCAAAACGGGGCGAAGCGTTGCCGGTGCGCCCTGGCACGAAAGCTGCACCTCCGGTGGGTCAATCATTTCAAACACCCCCGGAGCCCTGCATGAACAAGACCCTCACCGCTGCCACGCTGGCCGTGCTCACCGCTGCCGCCCTGCCGGCCCTTGCCGCAGACGGCCTGGCCTACAACATCGGTGCCTTCACCGAATACAGCTACCGCGGTATTTCACAAACGCGGCTCAAGCCTGCTGTGCAAGGCGGGCTCGACTACACCCAGGGCGTGTTCTATGCGGGCGCCTGGGCCTCCAACATCAAGTGGATCAAGGACGGTGGTGGCAGCGCCTCGGTCGAGGTCGACCTGTACGCCGGCTACAAGGGTGAGCTCACCAAGGGCCTGGGTTATGACGTGGGCGTGCTGGCCTACCAGTACCCCGGCCACAAGCTGGGCATCAGCCCCAACACGGCCGAAATCTACGGCGCCCTGACCTATGGCCCGGCCACGCTGAAGTATTCGCACAGCGTGACCAACCTGTTCGGCTTTGCCGACAGCAAGAACAGCGGCTATCTGGATCTTTCCGCCAGCTTCGATGTCGGCAGCGGCATGACCCTGGCGCCACACATCGGCCACCAGCGCGTGGCCCACACCTCGGCCGCGTCGTACACCGACTATTCGCTCGCGCTGAGCAAGGACTTCAGCGGCGTGACGGTCAGCGGCGCGCTGATCGGCACCGATGCCAACGGCTATGTCTCGCCCAACGGCAAAGACCTGGGCAAGGCGCGCATCGTGCTCGGCGCGAAGTACAGCTTCTAACGTTTGACGGCAGTCAAATCAAAACAACGGAGAGCAACCATGAAGATGATCACAGCCATCATCAAGCCGTTCAAGCTTGATGAAGTGCGTGAAGCCTTGAGCGCCATTGGCGTGCAGGGCGTCACGGTGACGGAAGTGAAGGGCTTCGGGCGCCAGAAGGGCCACACCGAGCTGTACCGCGGCGCCGAGTACGTGGTCGACTTTTTGCCCAAGGTGAAGATCGAGGCGGCGGTGGACGACGCCATCGTCGAGCGCGTGATCGAGGCCATCGAGGCCGCGGCGCGCACCGGCAAGATCGGCGACGGCAAGATCTTCGTCAGCACGCTCGAACAGGTGGTGCGCATCCGCACCGGCGAGACCGGCCAGGCTGCCCTCTGACGCCCATGCATCGCCCACCTCAACAGGAACACATCATGAAAAAGCTCTTTCACCTGGGCCTGCTGTGGCTCGCCCTGGTGCTGGCCGGCGGCGCCCACGCGGCCGATTTCCCGGGTACCAAGCTGCTGTTTGAAAGCGGCAAGGCCGACGTGGCCGGCACGGCGGCGGCGGACCTGAAGGCCGTGGCCGACTACCTGGGTGCGAATGCCGGCGCCAAGGTGCAACTGTCGGCTTTTGTCGATTCAACCGGCTCGGCCGATGTGAACAAGGCATTGGCCAAGCAGCGTGCGTTCGCGGTGCGCGACGCGCTCAAGGCCGCAGGCGTGGCCGAAGACCGCATCGTGCTGCAAAAGCCCGAAGACATCACCGCCGGCAGCGGTGAGCAAAGCCGCAGGGTCGAGGTGACCTTGTATGCGCCGCCTGCCGTGGCGGCAGCGCCGGCGGCCCCGGCAGCAAGTGCGGCAGCGGCCCCGGTGGCCAACAAGGGCGACGTGGCGTGGATGCTGCTGTCCACCCTGCTGGTCATCATGATGACGCTGCCCGGCCTGGCGCTGTTCTATGGCGGCCTGGTGCGCAGCAAGAACATGCTCAGCGTGCTGATGCAGGTGATGGTGACCTTCTCGCTCATCGTCGTGCTGTGGTGCGTCTATGGCTACAGCCTGGCCTTCAGCGAAGGCAATGCCTTCATCGGCGGCTTCGACCGGCTGTTCATGAATGGCTTGTTCGATGCCAAGACCGGCACCTTCGCCATGGCTGCCACGTTCAGCAAGGGTGTCTACATTCCCGAGCTGTTGTTCGCGGCCTTCCAGGCCACCTTCGCCGGCATCACCTGCTGCCTGATCGTTGGCGCCTTTGCTGAACGCATCAAGTTCAGCGCCGTGCTGCTGTTCAGCGCGCTGTGGTTCACCTTCAGCTACGCGCCCATCGCCCACATGGTGTGGTTCTGGATGGGCCCCGATGCCTACAGCGGCAAGGAAGTGGTCGAAGGCCTGAACGCCAAGGCCGGCTACCTGTGGAACATGGGCGCGCTCGATTTCGCCGGCGGCACCGTGGTGCACATCAACGCCGCCGTGGCGGGGCTGGTGGGGGCCTTCATGATCGGCAAGCGCGTGGGCTACGGCCGCGAGGCCTTCGTGCCGCATAACCTGCCGCTCACCATGGTGGGCGCGGCGCTGCTGTGGGTGGGCTGGTTCGGCTTCAACGCCGGCTCGGCGCTGGAAGCCGGCAATTCCGCCGTGCTGGCCTTCATGAACACCTTCAGCGCCACCGCCGCCGCGGTGCTGGCCTGGTGCCTGGGTGAAGCGCTGATGCGCGGGCGGGCTTCGATGCTGGGTGCTGCGTCCGGTGCAGTGGCCGGTTTGGTGGCCATCACCCCGGCCGATGGCAACGTGGGCTTGATGGGCGCCATGGTGATCGGCTTCGTGGCCGGCTTCGCCTGCCTGTGGGGCGTGAACGGCTTGAAGAAGCTGCTCGGCGCTGACGACTCGCTC
>JAYUPO010000559.1:0-6161 GCA_043760085.1 Burkholderiales bacterium | reverse complement strand
TTTTCAGTGACGTCGATGATGCGGCCGCGGAAGATGTCGGCCATGCGCTTCATCTCTTCGCGCTCCTTGCCCACCGCGCGCACCTTGATGAGCATGAGTTCGCGCGCGCTGAAGCTGCCTTCGGTCAGGTCAACCACCTTCACCACTTCGATCAAGCGGTTCAGGTGCTTGGTGATCTGCTCGATGACTTCATCGGAACCCGAGGTCACGATCGTCATGCGAGACAACGAGGCATCTTCCGTGGGCGCGACGGTCAGGCTTTCGATGTTGTAGCCGCGGGCCGAGAACAAGCCCACCACGCGCGAGAGGGCACCGGGCTCGTTTTCGAGCAGCACGGCAATGATGTGTTTCATGGTTCAGCTTCCACGTACCGGGCGCCTGGCAGCTTGTGGCCACGCGGCGTAGGGGCACGACGATGTTTGATTGAAAGCAGCGCACCCGCACCGGGCGCGCCACCCGAGACGAAGGCGTTACAGATCTTCCGAGCCGAGCAGCATCTCGGTGATGCCCTTGCCCGCCTGCACCATGGGCCAGACGTTTTCCGTCGGGTCGGTGCGGATGTCCAGGAAGACGGTGCGATTCTTCAACTTGATCGCCTCGCGCAACGCGCCTTCCACGTCGGCAGGTTTGTCAACCAGCAGGCCCACGTGGCCATAGGCCTCGGCCAGCATGACGAAGTCGGGCAGTGCGTCCATGTAGCTGTGCGAGTAGCGGCCGCCGTAGTCGATCTGCTGCCACTGCCGCACCATGCCGAGATAGCGGTTGTTGAGCGACACCACCTTTACCGCGGTGTCGTACTGCTTGCAGGTTGACAGCTCCTGGATGCACATCTGGATCGAGCCCTCGCCGGTGATGCAGAACACATCGCTGTCGGGCTTGGCCAGCTTGATGCCCATGGCGTACGGCAGGCCCACGCCCATCGTGCCCAGGCCGCCGGAATTGATCCAGCGCCGCGGCTCTTCAAAGCCGTAGTACTGCGCGGCCCACATCTGATGCTGGCCGACATCACTGGTGACGTAGGTGTCGCGCCCCTTGGTCAGGCGGCACAGCGTTTCGACCACGTATTGCGGCTTGATCACGTCGTCGCTGTTGCGGTAGGCCAGGCACTCGCGCTTGCGCCATTCGTTGACCTGCCCCCACCATGCGGCCAGGGCCTTGGTGTCGGGCTTGGTGGTGGCGTCTTTTAACTGGGCGATCAACTCCTGCAGCACGTCTTTCACATCGCCGACGATGGGTACATCGACGCGCACCCGCTTGGAGATCGACGACGGGTCGATGTCGATGTGGATGATCTTGCGTTCAACTGAAGCAAAGTGCTTGGGGTTGCCGATCACACGGTCGTCAAAGCGCGCGCCCACGGCCAGCAGCACGTCGCTGTGCTGCATGGTCATGTTGGCCTCGTACGTGCCGTGCATGCCCAGCATGCCCAGGAAGCACGGGTCGCTGGAAGCGATCGCACCCAGGCCCATCAGGGTGCTGGTGGCGGGAAAGCCGAGCATCGCCACCAACTCGCGCAGCTCGGGCCAGGCGTTTCCCAACACGGCGCCACCACCGGTGTAGATGTAGGGTCGCTTGGCGGCCAGCAGCAACGCCACGGCCTTGCGAATCTGCCCGGCGTGACCCTTTTTCACCGGGTTGTACGAGCGCATTTCCACTTTGTCTGGGTAGACGAAAGCTGCCATCTTGAGCGAAACGTCTTTCGGGATGTCCACCACCACCGGGCCGGGCCGGCCGGAGCGGGCAATGTGAAAGGCCTTCTTCATGGTGACGGCCAGGTCGCGCACGTCCTTGACCAGGAAGTTGTGCTTGACGATGGGCCGCGTGATGCCAACGGTGTCGCACTCCTGGAAGGCATCCAGGCCGATCGCCGGCGTGGGCACCTGGCCCGTGATGATGACCATCGGGATGGAGTCCATGTACGCCGTGGCGATGCCGGTCACCGCGTTCGTCACCCCCGGGCCGGAGGTGACCAGCGCCACACCCACATCACCGGTGGCCCGGGCATAGCCGTCTGCGGCATGCACCGCCGCCTGCTCGTGGCGCACGAGCACGTGCTGAATGCTTTCTTGCTTGTACAGCGCGTCGTAGATGTACAGCACGGCGCCGCCGGGGTAACCCCAGACGAACTTGACCTGCTCGGCCTGAAGGCAGCGAACCAGGATTTCCGAGCCGTTGACTTCAGCGGCGGGGGAGGAGGAAAGTGGCTGCGCCGATGCGGCACGCTTGACTTCCGCGGCAGACATGTCCATGAGTGAACCTTTGTGAATTTCTCTGACGAAAAACCATTGGTGCCCCTCCTCGCGCCCTCATGAGGCGGAATCGGAGCCTGCGCGGTCTGGCGAGCGGCCCAGGTCGGGCGCCATCTCGAGACCAGTGAATTCATTGTGCGAAGCAGCATTATGGCATCCCGACTCGGCTGCACGAGCCGCGCGGGCGTGGCCACAAAGCCCGATGACATAATTCCAGTTGGCCCCGATGCGGGCGTTTTTTTGAGCCGCAAGCAGTTGGCCACAGACAAAGAGCTGAACAGTTTTCTCAAGAGCGTCGAGCGCCGTGCCTTCAAGCGCACGGCATATTCGGTACGCGATGAGGACGCTGCCCTGGACGTTGTGCAAGACGCCATGATCCGCCTGTCGCAAAGCTACTCCGACCGGCCGGCAGCAGAGCTGCCGCTGCTGTTTTCGCGCATCTTGTCCAATGCCACGATGGATTGGTTCCGGCGCCAGAAGGTACGCAATGCCGTCTTGCAGAACTTCTCAGACTTCGAATCAGCAGGCGAAGACGGCGACTTCGACATCCTGGAGACACTGGAGTCGGCCGACGCCAACGGCTGGGGTAGCGAGAGCGCCGTGGACACCTTGTCGCGGGCCCAGACCATGGCTCAGATTGAGGGTGAAATTGCCGCCTTGCCAGGCCGTCAACGAGAAGCCTTCCTGTTACGTTACTGGGAGGAACTGGATGTCGCCGAGACGGCCGTAGCCATGGGCTGCTCTGAAGGGAGCGTGAAAACACACTGCTCCAGGGCGGTGCATTCACTGGCCAAAGCGCTCCAGGCCAAAGGGATCAAGCCATGAACAGCCCACGTCAGCGCGACGCTCACCGCCACACCGACTTACTAACCCTGCAGGCCCGCGTGGCGCATCGCCTCGTGGCCAGCCTGTCGGCGCAGGCGGCTGCCTTGCCCCAGGACATCACCGAGCGCCTGCGCGTTGCGCGCGAGCAGGCGTTGGCCGCGGCGCGGCAAACCCAACGCGCCGGTGCCGCCGGCACGGTGTTCTTAGGCTCAGCGGGCGGCTCGGCTGTGCTCGGGTCGTCGCCGCCGTGGTGGCTGCGCGTGGTGTCGTTCACGCCGCTGCTGCTGCTGGTAGCTGGCCTGGTGTTGATCCAGCACCGACACGACCAGGCCCAAATCAATGCCGCGGCCGAGATTGATGCCGCCCTGCTCGCAGACGATCTGCCGCCCTCCGCTTACGCCGACCCTGGCTTTGCCGAATTCCTGAAGCAACGTTCGCGTTGAGATGCAGCCCGCCATGTTGCCCACCCCTGCCGTGCTAGTCAGCGGCGTCGGCCTGCAACAGCTGGTGGTGCTGGGTGCCTTGTTGCTGGCAGCCAGCGGGTGGTCCGGCGCTCAGACCAAGCCCGTGGCGGCAACCCCGGTGGCCGCTGCGGCGCCAAAGGGCGTGAGCTGGGCTGCACTGACCGTGGCGCAGCAAACCACCCTGGCGCCCTTGAAGGCCGACTGGGACAGCATCGACCCCACACGCAAGGCAAAGTGGCTGGAAGTGGCGGCCAAGTTCCATAGCATGCCCCAGGCCGAGCGCGAACGCGTCCAAACCCGCATGACCGACTGGGCCCGCCTCACCCCTGCACAGCGCGGCCAAACGCGGCTGCAGTTCCAGGAAGCGCGGACGATCAACCCAGCCGAGCGGCAGGCGCGTTGGGCCGAGTACCAGGCGCTAGCGCCCGACCAGCGCCTGGCCCTGCAAAGCAAGTCGCCGGTGGCTGCACCCAAGGTGCCGGCCGCGCCCACGCCGGCCCGCCCTGGCCAGGCCCAGTTGAGCGCTGCGCAGCCCGCCGCAAAGCCTGCCGGCAAACCGGCGCTGACCGCTGCCACCAAGGCGGTGAGTCCGACCTTGGTGCAGGCCAACCCGGGCGTCACCACCACGCTCATCACGCGGCCCGCTACACCCTCGCGCGTTGACAAACCTGGCCTGCGCGGCAGCGTCATCGCCCTGCCGGCCAACATTGACCGCGCCACCCTGCTGCCTCGCGCGCCCGCCATCAGCAAGGCGCCCAATGCGGCGGCGTCGGCGGCGGCTTCCCTGCGTCAATGACATTGGCTGCTGGGTCGCCGCTGGCGATGGCGGCGCCCACGTTGCGCCGCCGCCTGGCCTGCTTCTGCTATGAAGGCGTGTTGCTGTTCGGCGTGCTCGTGCCCGCCGCCTACCTGTACAGCAGCTTGACCCAACAACGCCACGCCCTGTCTGGCCTGGCCGGGCTGCAGTTCTTTCTGTTTCTGGTGCTGGGCATTTACTTTGTCTGGTTCTGGGCTCGCGGCGGGCAAACCCTGGCCATGAAGACCTGGCGCATTCGCCTGGCGGCCGCAGACGGGCGTGCTGTGAGCCAAGCCCGCGCCATGTTGCGCTACCTGTGCAGTTGGATCTGGTTCGTGCCGGCGCTGGCCGCAGTACACCTTGCCGGTGTGCGCTCGGCCATCATCATGTTCGCAGCCCTGGCCGTTGGCGTGTTGGGCTACGCCGCCTCAGCACTGCTCACACCCGGCCGACAATTCCCGCACGACCTGCTGTGCGGCACGCGGCTGCAAGCCTGGCCGCCCGACGCAACCGTTTGAACGATGGGCGGCGGCACAATCGCCGCCATGAGCCACCCGCACAAGGGCCGCACGGGGCTTGACCGCATCGTTCACGCCGCCGCCAACTCCGCCACCGGCCTGCGCATGGCATGGCGCCATGAAAGTGCCTTTCGCCAAGAAGGCTTGCTCGCGCTGGTGCTGCTGCCGGCCGCGCTGTGGCTCGGGCGCAACTGGGTTGAGGTAGCGCTGCTGGGCGGCACGGTGATGCTGGTGTTGATCGTTGAGCTGCTCAATTCGGCAATCGAAGCTGCCATCGACCGCATCGGGCTTGAACTGCATGAGCTTTCAGGCCGCGCCAAAGACCTGGCCAGTGCCGCCGTCTTGTTGTCGTTGCTGTTGTGCGCGGCCACCTGGGGCGGTCTGCTGTGGGCGCGCTTTGCACCATGAAGGCTGTCAACGCATCGCCACCACGCAGCGCATTTTCGGTATGTGTGTACTGTGGCGCCCGCGCAGGAGCGCTGCCGGCCTTCACGCTGGCCGCCCGCGCCCTGGGCCAGGCCGTGGCGCAACGCGGTTGGCAACTCGTGTATGGCGGCGGCCGTGGCGGCTTGATGGGCGTGTTGGCTGATGCTGCGCTGGCGGCCGGCGGCCGCGTGGTCGGGGTGATCCCCCATTCGCTGATGGAACGCGAACTGGGCCACCCGGGCCTGGCCGAGCTGCACGTGGTGCAAACCATGCATGAGCGCAAACAACTGATGGCGCAGCACAGCGATGCTTTCGTGGCCCTGCCCGGCGGCATCGGCACCCTGGAAGAGCTGTTCGAAACCTGGACCTGGCGCCAACTGGGCTACCACGACAAGCCGTTGGGGCTGCTCAACGTTGAGGGCTACTACGACCCGCTATTGGCGTTTGTTGAACACGCGACGACAGCGGGCTTCCTGGCCGCCGACCAGTTGGCCCTGCTCACTACCGACACGCAGCTTGAGCGCCTGCTGGATGCGCTGCACCGCCAATCCGGCGCGCCGGCTGCCGGCCGCAGTGCCGACTATTCGCGCACCTGACCACCCGTGCCGTGCCTTGCGCTGCGCGGCCAGTATCAAACCGCTGATTCGTCGGTCTCGCCGGTGCGAATGCGCACCACCTGTTCAACCGCCGTGACGAAGATCTTGCCGTCGCCGATCTTGCCGGTTTTGGCGGCCTTGACGATGGCTTCAATGCAACGCTCCAGGTCAGCGTCTTTCACCACCACCTCGACCTTCACTTTGGGCAGGAAGTCGACCACGTACTCGGCGCCGCGGTACAACTCGGTGTGGCCCTTCTGGCGCCCGAAGCCCTTGACTTCCGTGAC
>JAYUPO010000558.1:0-6161 GCA_043760085.1 Burkholderiales bacterium | reverse complement strand
AAGGGAAGCCAGCGGGTGACATGAGCGTAGCAGCGCGCCCCGCCGGCCGGATCCCGCTCCGGTGCAGCCGGCCTGATCCCGTTCCAATGCCACCGCCGCGGCCAAGTCAGGCCATCGCAACGGCACCAACCCATGCCGCCACCGCGCATGCTCGCAGGCCTCATCGCCAATGCCAAACAGCGCGCACAGACCGAATACGCGGCACGGGCCGGCGCGCCAATCGTGGGCGGCGCACGTTACATCTGACCCCACGTTTCCCCTCAAGGCAACGCAACGTGGCTGCGTAAGATGGGTCGTCGGCGTGATTTTCACGGCGCCGTCATGCTCGTAAAGCAGCATCGCTGCCACGCCAACAACCCCAACGACAGGAGAGAACCAAGATGAACTACAAGCTTCACCCCGTGCACGCTGCCTGCCTGAGCCTGCTGTGCGCCTTCGCCGCCAGCGGGCCCGTTGCCGCGGCCACCTTGAACGGCCAGCCGGCCATCGTCATCGGCCACCGCGGGGCCTCGGGTTACCTGCCCGAGCACACGCTCGAAAGTTATGCGCTGGCCATCGCACAAGGCGCCAGCTACATCGAGCCTGATTTGGTGTTGACCAAAGACGGCGTGCTCATCGCTCGCCACGAGCCCATGCTCGGCGGCACCACCAACGTCGCCTCGAAAGCCGAATTCGCGGCGCGCAAGACCACCAAGATGGTCGACGGCCAGTCGGTGACCGACTGGTTTGCGAGTGACTTCACGCTGGCCGAAATCAAGACCCTGGGTGCGATTCAATCGCGCGCCGGCCGGCCCACCACGTTTGACGGGCTGTACAAGGTTCCCACGCTCGATGAAGTGATCGCGTTGGCCAAGAGCCAGAGCGTCGCGCTCGGCCGCACCGTGGGCATCTACCCCGAGATCAAGCATTCCACCTTCCACGCTGCGCTGCCCTTCGGCGCGAATGCGATCGAAGACAAGCTGGTCGCCACGCTGCACGCGGCCTATGGCAACAGCGGCGCGGCGCCGGTGTTCATCCAGTCGTTCGAAACCGCCAACCTGAAGTACCTGAACACCCAGACCAACATCAAGCTGGTGCAATTGGTGGATGCGGATGATGTCAACGCCAACGGCTCGATGTCCCTGGTGGACCCGTACCGCCAGCCCTATGACGTGTTGGCCGCCGGCGGCACCACCACCTTCGCCGACCTGCTCACCGCCGGTGGCCTGGCTAATGTGAAACTGTATGCCGATGGCATCGGCCCCTGGAAGCCTTACTTGCTGCGCACGGTGGACGACGGCGTTGACCGCACCGGCAACGGCGTGGTCAACATCAATGATCGCTTGGTGGTGGGCAGCACCGGCGTGATTGAAGCCGCGCACGCGGCCGGCCTGCTGGTGCACACCTGGACCTTCCGCAACGACGCCTCAGGCTACGGTTTCGCTGACCCGAAGGCGGAGATGGCGGCTTACTTTGCGCTGGGCGTGGACGGCCTGTTCACCGACTTCCCCGACACGGGCGTGGCCGCGCTGGCCTCCATTCCCGAGCCCGAAACCTATGCCTTGATGGGCATGGGGCTGGCCGCGCTGGCGCTGGTGGCGCGGCGGCGCAAGCGCGCAGCTTGAACAGGCCGGGCACGCCTGCCAGCGTGCCCGGCCTCAGCCCCCGCTGAGCGCCAAGACAAGGGCCACGAAGTCGTTGGGTTGCAGCGCATGCTGGAGCTGGCGCACGCCCACGCCATTGACGAAGATGCGCATGTTGGCTCGCAGTTGGTTCTGCTCATCAACCACGCGAAAACGCAGCCCGGGGTAGAGGCGATCCAGATCGGCGAACAGCGCATCCAGCGTGTCGCCCACGGCCTGCACGTTTGATTCGTGCGTGTACGAGCGCAAGGCGCCAGGTATCAACACGTTCATTCGCTTGCCTTCCGCCTGTGCTAACGGTTCATGTGCGCAGGTCGTCACTCGGTCTGACGACTGTGGAGCGAAACGGGGCAGACATCACAACTCAGCCACTTCCACCGCGTAGATCTCCGGCAAGTGCCGGGCGATGTTCGACCAGCGTGCGCCTTCATCGCGCCCCAGCCACAGCTCGCCGCTGGTGGTGCCCAGGTACAGCGCCGGCGTACTTTGCGCATCAACGGTCATGGCCTGGCGTTTCAGCGTCCACCAAGCCTGGGCTTCGGGCAGGCCTTGATCCAGCCGCTGCCAGGTGCGCCCGGCATTGCGCGTGATGTACGCCGCGGGCCGCCCGTCAGGGCTGGTGCGGGGCCAGACCGTGGTGCCGTCCATCGGGAAGACCCAGGCCGTGTTCGCGTCGCGCGGGTGCACCACCATCGGGAAGCCGATGTCACCCACGCGTTTGGGCATCTTGCGGCCAATGCGCTGCCAGGCATCAGCGGCGGGGTTCGCTGATCGGTCGAGCCGATAGATGCCGCAGTGGTTTTGCTGGTACAGCCGGTCTGGAGCGCTGGGGCACAGCCGCACGCAATGCGGGTCGTGAAAGGTCACGCTGGCCACATCGAAACCTTCCACCACTTCCAGGCCTTGAATCAGCGGGGCCCAGCTTTTGCCCGCGTCACGCGATTCGTGAACGCCGCCGCCCGACATGGCGAAGTAAAGGTGCGTGGGGTCGCGCGGGTCGATGATGATCGAGTGCAGCTTGGGGCCATCCGGCGTGCCGTCTTGCGCCGAGCCCATCCATTCACGGAACTGTGCATCGTCATTCACCCCCGGCAGCGGCAGCCAGCTCACGCCGCCGTCTACCGAGCGAAACAAGCCCTGCGGCGAGGTGCCGGCATACCAGGTGTCGCGTTCGCTGGCATGCCCAGGGGTGAGCCAGAAGGTGTGGTCCACCGAACGGCCGGGCAGGCCATTGGCCAAGTTAGCCAGGTTGCCCGGGTTGGCAAAGGCCGGCGGCTGCGCCGCTTCTTTCCACGTTCGGCCAAGGTTGGTGGAGCGAAAGATCGTGGGGCCCAGGTGGCCGGTCTTGGCCGCGGCCAGGAGGGTGCGGCCATCGCGCGGATCGAGCTGAACGTGGCTGATGCTGTGGCCCAGGAAGTGTGGGCCGTCGCAGCGCCAAACCTTGCGCCGGGCGTCGCCATGAAACAACCAGGCGCCTTTGCGCGTAGCCACGAGGACGACGATGCGCGGCGTTGCTGCCGGTGCGCCGCGCTTGGGCGTCTTGCTGCTCGGGAGGGTTGACGCTGACGTTTTGCTCATTGCGGGTCTCCTTGTTGCAGGGTGTTTTGCGCGCGGGCGAGGAACAGCTCGCGCTCGCGCGCATGGCGGGAGAGATCGGCTGCGCGCCGCCACAGGGCGCTTGCCAGCGTGAGCACAGCTTAGACCTTTGGTGGCGTGCTGCTCATGTGAACCAATTCCCAGATGTGGCCATCCAGGTCTTCAAAGCCATGGGCGTACATGAAGCCATGATCCAGCGGCGGGCGCGGCGCGCTGCCGCCGGCAGCAACGGCTTTGGCCACCAGCGCATCCACCCCGGCGCGGCTGTCGCAACTCAAGCAGATCAACACCTCGGTACTTTGATGCGCGTTGGCCAGCGGCTTGTCAGTGAAGGTCTTGAAAAAGTCATGTACCAGCAGCATCGCGTACAGGTTCTCGCCCAGCATCAGCGCGGCGCCTTGCTCGTTGCTGAAGTCGGGGTTGAATGAATAGCCCAGCGCAGTAAAGAAGGCGCGCGACTTGGCCATGTCGGTGGTGGGCAGGTTGACGTAGATTTGGCTGTGCATGGTTTACTCCAACGGGTTCAGGGTTTCTAGGCCAAGGCTTTCAAATTGGCCAGGCCGGCATCGAATTCCTTGCCCACCGTTTTGTCCATGTCAAAGAACACGGTCATCAAACGGTTCAGGTAAGGCATGGGGCCGTGCATCGCCCAGGTGACGGTGGCGCATTCTTCGCCTTGAGCACTTCAGTGAAGTCAAGCACTTGCTGATACACGACCTTGCCGAGTTCAGCGCCGCGCGCTTCGCGCTGGCCAAGGGGTTCGACGATGAGCAGCATGTGTGACAGGGCGGCGCCTGCTATTCGGGGAAGATGTTGCTGCGCTACTTTGTAGTTGCCACGGTGCGGCCAGGCCATGCGTGTTTGCCCGCCAACGGCTGCCATGCCGATCCATCAGGTCTGACTGGTCTGGCCGCAGTGTCGGGCGGCTGATCCGCTTGACGAACCACAATGCCCGGGTCGCCACGCCGCAGAACCTGGCATGGCAGCCACGTTGAAACCAGGAGATTGAGCAATGAGCATTCGTCCAATAGCCATGCTCGCGGCCTGCGTGGCCGCCTTGTTCCTCGCGGCCTGTGGCAGTGCGCCCACGGCGGCCCAACTCGCCCAGGCCTGTGCAGGCTTGGCCGGCCAAACGGTGGCGGCGGCGGCCATCGACTTGCCCAGCGGGCCCGCCACGGTGAACTCGGCGCTGCTGGTGGCGGCGGTGGCCGAAAGCGTCAACGGCAACAACGCCACGCCGGCCACGCCTGCCTATTGCAAACTGCTGGGCAGCGTGGCGCCGCGCGACCGCCAGGCGCAACTGATCAACTTCCAGCTTAACCTGCCCGTGCAGTGGAACGGCAAGGCCTTGCAAGTTGGCGGGGGCGGGTTCAACGGCGTGTTGGTTACAGGCCTGGCGCCGCTGCGTGACGCGCCAGCGGGCGAGCCACTGCCCATCGCGCGTGGCTATGCCACGTTTGGCACTGACTCCGGCCACCAGGCCGCGGCCTTTGCCGCCAACGAGCCCGGGGCGTTCGCCTTGAACGACGAGATGCTGGAGAACTTCGCCTTCGCCTCGTACAAGAAGGTGCGTGACGTGGCGGTGCACCTCATGCGCTCGTACTATGGCCGCGCGCCGGGCCAGCTTTACTACTTCGGTGGCTCGGAAGGCGGGCGTGAAGGCCTGGCGATGGCGCAGCGCTTCCCGGCCGACTATGACGGCATCGTCAGCGTGGTGCCGGTCATCAATTGGACGGGCCTGTTCCATGCGTTTGTGCGCAGCGCGCTGCCGCAGTTCACCGACTGGCTGGATGCCGCCAAGGCCCCGCTCATTGCCAAGGCCACCAACGACGCTTGCGATGCGCTCGATGGCTTGGTGGACGGCGTGGTGAACAACTACCTGGCCTGCCAGCCGCGCGTGAACCTGCGCACCCTGCGCTGCCCTGACGGCAGCGATGCCGGGCCGCACTGCCTGTCAGACAACGAACTGGCGCTGCTGCAAGGCCTGCACGCGCCATACACGTTCACCTTCCCGCTGGCCAACGGCATCACCCGCTATCCGCCGTGGCTGTATGGCCATGAAGACAGCCTCGATGGCCCGCAAGCCCTGAGCCTGGTGCGGTGGGTCACGGGCACGGCAGCGCCCACCGTGCCGCCCAGCGCCGCCGCAGCAGCCACGCACTGGCTGTATGGCAGCAACTGGATTCGCTATGCGGTGGCGCGTGATGGCGCGCTGGATGTGAAGGCCTATCGCCCGGAGGCGTTCATGGCCCGCGTTCAGCACACCTCGGCCTTGATGGATGCCACGAACCCGGATCTCTCAGCCTTCTTCGCCCGCGGCGGCAAGTTGATCATGCGCGAGAACGCGGCCGACCGCGCGCAGAGCCCGCTGATGGGCATCGAGTATTACCAGGCGGTGGTGGCGCGCTTGGGCCAGGCCGCGGTGGACCAGTCGGTGCGCCTGTACGTGTCGCCATCGTCTACACACAGCGGCACTGCGCGCAGCGTGACCGACAAACGCGCCATCGCCACGATGGCCGATTTGCTTGACCCGCTGGACCGCTGGGTGAGCACCGGCGCGGCGCCGGCCGATGCCATCGTGCAAACCAGCCGGGCCAACCTGCCGCCCTACACGGCCCAGGCATCAAGGCCGATGTGCCGCTACCCCGGTTATGCGCATTACGTGGGCGGCGACAGGCTGCTGGCCAGCAGCTATGCGTGCCGCGCGCCGCAGCCTTGAGGCCGCAGGCCACGGTTTCGCAGACCGCACGCTGACCGTTGACAGCCTGTTCACCGAGGCGCCCGACACCGACCTCGCCGGCCGCGACTAATCTTACTGTGTTGAGTAAGGCGCGGGCCTCCTGTTGAGTTAATCCTCGTGATTGTTGTGATGCAAACCTGCGGCAGCTGCGGGCGCATTGGCCGCAGTTGTTCGGTGCGGCGGGTTCAGCGCTTGCGTGGGTA
>JAYUPO010000557.1:0-6163 GCA_043760085.1 Burkholderiales bacterium | reverse complement strand
GTTCGCCGAAATTCTTTCTCGGCACCGACAGCGCGCCGCACGCCGCGCACCTGAAGGAACACGCCGCGGCCTGCGCGGGTTGCTACACGGCGCTGGCGGCGATCGAGTTGTATGCACAAGCGTTCGAAGCTGCGGGCGCGCTGCACCGTCTGGAAGGCTTTGCCAGCCACCATGGGCCTACCTTTTACGGCCTGCCGCGCAACACTGGAAGCATCACCCTCAAGCGCGCGCCCTGGGTGCTGCCCGAAACCCTGCTGTTTGGCGACGCGACACTGAAGCCGCTGTGCGCCGGCGAAACCCTGAACTGGAAACTCGATGCTTGAAAAGCAGCCGCGCATTGCCTTGCTCATCGACGCCGACAACGCGCCCGCGGCCAAGATCGACGTCATCCTGGCTGAACTCTCAAAGCTCGGCGTGGCCAACATCCGCCGTGCCTACGGCAACTGGACCAAGCCCAGCCTGAAGGGTTGGGCCGCCGTGCTGCACGACTACGCCATCCGCCCGGTGCAGCAGTTCGACTACAGCAAGGGCAAGAACGCCACCGACATGGTGATGGTGATCGAAGCCATGGAGCTGCTCTACACCGATTCGCCCGACGCCTACGGCATCGTCTCTTCAGACAGTGATTTTACGCCCATGGTGATGCACCTGCGAGCCAAGGGCGCGGCGGTGTACGGCTTCGGCGCGCAGCGCACGCCCATGCCTTTTGTGAACGCCTGCTCGCGCTTTTTGTACCTTGAGCATCTGGGTCAAGCGGTGGCCGACGACGCCCCCGCGCCCAAGCCCGCACGGCGCACGCGCAAGGCCAAAGCGCAGCCCGATGCGCCAGCCACGGCGATGGCTGAAGCGGGTGAAGGCGAGGCCATTGCGCCCGGCAGCGCACCGACTCGGCTGGACAGCACTGCGCTCAAACGCGATGCCCGCCTGGTGGGCCTGTTGCGCACCGCGGTCGACTCCGCCGTGGGCGAAGACGGCTGGGCCCAGCTTGGTGCGGTGGCGCAGCAGATCGGCAACCAGACCTCGTTCGACGCGCGCAACTACGGCTACCGCAAGCTGATCGACCTGATAGAGGCCACGCAGTTGTTCGACCTCGACCGCCGCGGCACGCAGTTCGTGCTGCGCGACAAGCGGCTGGCCAAGAGTCATTCCGACGGCAGGAAGCCCTCGATCGACAGGTAGCGCTCGCCGGTGTCGTAGTTGAAACCCAGCACGCGCGCGCCGGCGCCCAGCTCGGGCAGTTTTTGCGCAATCGCGGCCAGCGTGGCGCCGCTGGAAATGCCCACCAGCAAGCCTTCTTCGCGCGCGCAACGGCGTGCCATCTCGCGCGCGGGTTCAGCTTCGACCTGAATCACGCCGTCGAGCAACTCGGTGCGCAAATTGGTGGGAATGAAGCCCGCGCCGATGCCCTGAATCGGGTGCGGCGAGGGCGCGCCGCCGCTGATCACGGGCGAAGCGCTGGGCTCCACCGCAAACACCTTCAGCTTCGGCCAGCGCGCCTTCAACACCTGCGCGCAGCCGCTCAAGTGGCCGCCGGTGCCCACGCCGGTGATGAGCGCGTCGAGCCCCTCCGGAAAATCCTGCGCAATCTCTGCGGCCGTGGTGCGCGCATGCACCGCGATGTTGGCCGGGTTGTCGAACTGCTGCGGCATCCAGCCGCCGGGCGTTTGCGCCAGCAGCTCCTGCGCGCGCGCAATGCAGCCCTTCATGCCCTTTTCGCGCGGCGTCAGCTCGAACTTTGCGCCATAGGCCAGCATCAGGCGGCGGCGCTCGATGCTCATGCTGTCGGGCATCACCAGCACCAGCGCGTAGCCCTTCACCGCAGCCACCATGGCCAGGCCGATGCCGGTGTTGCCTGAGGTGGGCTCGATGATCGTGCCGCCGGGCTTGAGCGCGCCGCGCGCTTCAGCGTCTTGCACCATCTCCAGCGCGATGCGGTCCTTGATCGAACCGCCGGGGTTGGCGCGCTCGGACTTGATCCACACCTGGGCCTGCGCGCCGAACAGTTTGTTGATGCGGATGTGCGGGGTGTTGCCGATGCTTTGCAGAACGTCGTCGAATTTCATGGGCCAAGCTCCGTGTTGACTACAGACCAGCCGCGATAATCGCACGGTGAAGCAAGCCAGACCGCCGCTGGTGCATTCGCCGAAAGGCCGCACTGGAGGAAGGTCCGGACTGCACAGGGCAGCGCAGGAGTTAACGACTCTCCACCGCGAGGTGAGGATCAGAGCAACAGAGACGAGTCGGTGTGGCAACACATCGGGTGAAACGGGCAATCTCTGCGCGCAGCAACACCAAATAGGCACATGTTGATCCGGCCCGGGGAGTGTGCGGGTAGGTGGCACCGAGCCGCGCAGTGATGCGCGGCCCAGATGAATGGCGGTCATGCCAGCCCGGCTGCAAGGCTTGGCGGGTACACAGAATCCGGCCTATCGGCTTGCTTCACACTAACTTCGAATTGCGTGCGCGCGCCGCCTGATCATGCTTCCTGAAGACAAGCCCCAGTGGCGCGGGCCGCAATGGCTGCTGGCCGCGCTGCTGGCTGCGCTGTCGATGCTGGCGCCGTTCGCCATCGATGCCTATTTGCCGGCGTTCGCCGGCATGGCGCGCGAACTGAACGCCAGCCCGGTGCAGTTGCAGCAAACGTTATCGGTGTACCTGCTGTGCTATGCCGGCATGAACCTGTTCCACGGCGCGCTCGCCGACAGCTTCGGCCGCCGCCGCGTGGTGCTCACCGGCATGGCGTTGTTCTGCCTGGCCTCGGTGGCCTGTGCGCTGGCCAGCAGCATCGGCGAGCTGATCTTCTTTCGCGGCGTGCAGGGCCTGGCCGGCGGCGTGGGCACGGTGGTGGCGCGCGCCATCATCCGCGACCTGTTTGCGCCGGTG
This sequence comes from Burkholderiales bacterium, assembly GCA_043760085.1. Taxonomy (GTDB): domain Bacteria; phylum Pseudomonadota; class Gammaproteobacteria; order Burkholderiales; family Burkholderiaceae_C; genus Rubrivivax. Next base: position 3,280 of record JAYUPO010000557.1, on the reverse strand, counting down.
CCGGCACAGCGCCTGATGTCGCAGGTCAGCCTGTTCTTCGGCCTGGCGCCGGCGCTGGCGCCGCTGATCGGCGGGCTGTTGTTCGTCAGCGCCGGCTGGGCCGCTGTGTTCTGGTTCCTGGCGGGTTTGAGCGCCTTGCTCGCCACGCTGGTGTGGCGCGTGTTGCCTGAAACCTTGCCCCCCGCACAGCGCCAGCCCTTCGGCGCCATGCACCTGCTGCGCGGCTACCTGCAACTCGGCCGCGACCGCCGCTTCATCGCCCTGGCGCTGGCCAGCGGCGTGCCCTTCAACGCCTTGTTCATCTATGTGCTCAGCGCGCCGGTCTGGTTGGGCGAGGTGCTGGGCCTGGCACCGCAGATGTTCTTTGTGTTCTTCATCACCAGCATCGCCGGCATGACCAGCGGCGCCTGGTTGTCGGGGCGGCTGGCCGGGCGCGTGGCGCCGGCGCGCCAGGTGGCGTGGGGCTTTGCCGTCATGGCTGTGGCCAGTGTCCTTAACCTGGTGCTGAATGCGACGCTGGCACCGCAGGCCTGGTGGGCCATGCCGGCGGTGGCGTTGCTCTCGTTGGGCTGGGCGCTGCTCACACCAGTGGTCACACTGCTGGCGTTGGAACGCGCGCCAGACCGGCGCGGCATGGCCTCGTCGGTGCAATCCTTCATGGCCGGTTGCGCCAGCGCCGTGGTGGCCGGTGCGCTGGCGCCCTGGGTCATGCATTCCGGCCTGGGCCTGGCCTGCGCGTCCAGCGCGCTCATGCTGGGCGGGCTGGCCTGTTGGTCCTGGGCCAGCACGGGGCTCAAGCCACCCTGAGGCGCGCCGATATCGGGGGCAGGAGACATCTGCCATGCCCTCATTGCCTCGCATGCCTGGGCGCGCCCTGCCGCGCATCACCTTGATCACCCTGGCCTGCCTGGCGCTGGCGGCCCCGGCGGCCGAGCACGCCGCGGCGCCGGGCCCTGCTGCGGCACCTGTGGCCAAGCCCGCGCAGCCTGCTCTGGCCGCGGCCAGTGCCGCACAGGCCAAGCCGGCAGCCGCCAAAAGCCGTGCCAGTGACCCGCTGGACACCCTGCGGGAACGCCTGGCCGCCAAGCTGGGCGCGACCAGAGCGCCCGACAGCAAGAGCCCGTACGTGATGCGCGTGGCCACCAAGGCCGGTGCGCACGAGGCGCCTGCCCATGCGCCGGCGAGCCGCCACGCCGCTTCGCCGAGCCTGCAACACATCGTTGACGAGCACCGCCAGGCCAAGGCCGGTGGCGGCGGCCACGCGCATGCCGAAAGCCCGCACTGGGCTTACGGCGGCGATGGCGGCCCAGCGGCCTGGGGCAAGCTGAAGGCTGAATTCGCCAAGTGCGCCAGCGGCACGCGGCAAAGCCCGATCGACATTCGCGGCGGCATCGCGGTCGACCTCGACCCGGTGCAGTTCGACTACAAGCCCAGCGCCTTTTCCGTGCTCGACAACGGCCACACCGTGCAGGTGAACTTGCCGCCGGGCAACGCCATCCAGGTGCAGGGCCGGCGCTACGAGCTGGTGCAGTTCCACTTCCACCGCCCGTCTGAAGAGCGCATCAATGGCCGCCAGTTCGACATGGTGGCGCACCTGGTGCACAAGGATCTGGACGGCCGCCTGGCCGTGGTGGCCGTGTTGCTCGACCGCGGCAGCGCACATGGCGCGGTGCAGCAGGTGTGGAACAACTTGCCGCTGGAAAAGGGCGAGGAAAACGCCGCGCAAGCGCCGCTGGACCTGAACCAGTTGCTGCCGCAAGACCGGCGCTACTACACCTACATGGGCTCGCTCACCACGCCGCCGTGCAGCGAAGGCGTGCTGTGGCTGGTGCTGCAGCAGCCGGTGCCGATTTCGCCGCAGCAGATCGACATCTTCGCCCGGCTGTACCCGATGAATGCGCGGCCCGTTCAACAAGCGGCGGGGCGGCTGATCAAGCAGTCGAATTGATGTTGGTTGGCCTGTGTTTATAACCACCCCTTGAATGAGTGGTTAACACGAGAGATGAGTGGACTTTGCCGCTCATCTCAATCGTTGCATGCGCCTGAAAACGAACCCAACACTTTCAATAGCGCGCGCAAGTTGTTAATTTTGCTTAACTTTTTCCCGGTATGAGCTATCGGGTCTAAGTTGTTGATTCCATTGAATAAATTTCACTGACACGTTGACCCGCGGGTTTTTCCCCTGTTACAGTTCCCCAGCGGTGGAAATTAGTGGGGAAAAGTGTCAGCTACAGTGTTCCAGGGGACGTCTGCGCTCTTGCTCGACAGCAAGGGTCGCATCTCGATGCCCGTGCGCCAACGCGAGCTGTTGCTGGCGGCCTGTGAAGGCAAACTCACGCTGACGCGCCACCCGCACGGCTACCTGCTGGTTTTTCCGCGCCCGGCGTTCGACGTCTTTCGCGCCAGCTTGCTGGCCATGAGCCTGGACGCCGCCGGCTGGCGCCGCATCTTCCTGGGCAGCGCGGTCGATGTGGAACTCGACGGCGCCTCGCGCGTGCTGATCCCGCCCGAGCTGCGCGAAGCCGCGGGCCTGGACAAGGAATTGCTGTTGGTGGGCAGTGGCCATCTGCTCGAATTGTGGGACAAGCAGCGCTTTGCGGCGCAAGAGGCCAGCCTCGTGTCGGCGGGCATGCCGGCCGAGATCAAGGCCCTGGTTCTTTGATGTCCGCGCCGCCATGCGAACACATCCCCGTCTTGCTCCAGGAAGCCGTGCAAGCGGTGCTGGGGCCGGCGGATGGCGTCTATGTCGACGGCACCTTCGGTCGCGGTGGCCATGCCCGCGTGCTGCTGGCGCAACTGGGGCCACAAGCGCGCCTGATCGCGTTCGACAAAGACCCGCAGGCCGTGGCCTCGGCAGCCGCGATTCAAGACCCGCGCTTGGCCATCGTTCATGCCAGCTTTGCCGACATGGCGGCGCAACTGCACGCGCGCGGCATCACGCAGCTGGCCGGCGTGCTGCTCGACCTGGGCGTGAGTTCGCCGCAGCTCGACGAGCCGGCGCGCGGCTTCAGCTTCCGCTTCGATGCGCCACTGGACATGCGCATGGACACGACCCGCGGCGAAACCGCGGCCGACTACTTGGCGCGCGCCGATGAGCGCGAGCTGGCACAGGTGATACGCAGCCATGGCGAAGAACGGTTTGCTGGGCAGATTGCAAAGGCGCTTGTGGCTCGCCGACAAGGCGGGCGCCCTGTTCGAACCACCACCGAACTGGCCGAAGTCGTGGCTGGTGCAGTCAAAACCCGCGAGCCGGGCCAGAACCCTGCGACGCGCACATTTC